>NZ_FUYC01000053.1 GCF_900167125.1 Paucidesulfovibrio gracilis DSM 16080 | reverse complement strand
GGTATCGGGTTCATAGTCCCGCCAGCCAAAGCGTACCAAGCCGGTATCATGGTCGTGTAGCCCTCCCGCAAAGCCCAAGGGGCAGGGCAGGTACGAGTTGGGGTGAGTTCAGAAGTGGTTTGATCAATACAATTTGTCTTGAATATGTCTTTTTTCTGGTCGTGTGGTCTGTTGTTTGGCTCGAAAAAACAATTCGAAAAATATGGTCCCTGTCGAATAAAAGCCGATAAAAAGATGGGAGATTGCCGAATAGTCGACCCCATAGGTCGTGATACCGTAATAACCGATAAATAAAAAATATGAGGTAAGAGTAATTTTTGAAAAAAGAATAAGTTGGTATGTGCTTTTGAGCCACTCTCTCTGCGTAAAGTGGTAAATAAAAATCAATAGGGTGGCGCAGAAAAAGAAAATTTCCATCAGCTTGAAGTCATACTTCAGAAACATGATGCAGATAACGGACGAAGAGCCGAGTAAAATAGAATTTGCAGAAGCTGATATCTTCCCAAGCGTACCATGTATAGAGGAACTTTTTTTGTTTAGTATGTCATGCGTGAGAAAAAGAAGCAGTAGGCTGAAAACGATAAATAATAAGCCTTGTGTATACGATCCGTTTGTTATGTGAAACAGAGCGTTTCGTATTCCTGACCAAGCCATGCTCATAAGAAGTAATGCCATAAAATACCGTATTTTGTGGAAGCTATATGCCGCCATAAGCACTACGATGGATCCATAAGTTATTATATGGGATGTTATGGCATCGTCAAAAAAAAGGAGAGCAGGCGCATGGCCGTATCGAAATTCATAAAAATAGAGAAGCATGAGTAAAAATGTAATAGTGGAACAATAGCGTTGTCTGTGTCGCAATATTCGGTTGATCTGTTTCAAGAAGCCTTGCATGATTCTTTTATTCTCCGATCCAGAAACTTTTCAGAATACCACGAGGAATGTCAGCTGGTTCGAACCCGTCTTTCCGGCCTTCTTCGAAAACGCTTATGACCAACGGCCCCGCGTTCTTCATAGTTTTTCCCCAACGTTCTAAATCTGGTCCGATGAGTTCTTTGAGGGCCGCACCTCTATTTACGCTTTGCTCAAGACCCCAAATTGTAGAAGCCGTCGGAGCATCATTCTGTTGGATCTTGTTTTTGCCAACAATACTGAGCTGAGGCTGAGCGAGATCAACGCGCGTTTTAGGGGATGGAATGTTCCGCGTGTCGTTAACGGAATCCTTTTTTTCGAATTTGCCGTGTAGCCCTGTTTTGTCCACGGCGTTGACTGGGTCATCCAGGCAGTAGCCATACCAATCCGGGTCACCCCCTGCCGCGCCAAGGGGGTCTTGCGCGGT
>NZ_FUYC01000052.1 GCF_900167125.1 Paucidesulfovibrio gracilis DSM 16080 | reverse complement strand
TGAATAAACCGCCCTGCCAATCCGGTAGGGCGGTTGTTCTATTTCTCGTTTTCCTGTTTGCGGGATGGGGAGCGGAGGAACCAAGCGAGAATGGGGATTGCAACGCCACCAGCCAGCATTATCCATTCTACCCAAATCGGGGAAGGAAAACCTCTGAAGAAGGCTTCTCCCGAAACTATACCCAAAAGGCTTGCTCCAATAAACACCGCACTCAATAAAATTTCAGAAGGCTTTATTCTCACTTCAACTCCTGTTATTCCACCAATTATACACCTTGCTCACAGCCGCTCCAGCTCCACCGGTGCGACTTTGGGGTGGCGGCCCCGGGTCAAATGCACCCGAAGCAAAGTCCGCTGCTGCCTTTGACGCCGCCGCCAACTTATCCGGGTGCTGCATGGCAGCCGCAGCCATGGCCGGTGTCCGGGTCGTGCAGGTCGCCTGTAAAGCCAGTGGCACGCGAAAACCGTAACCGTGGTTGGTGTCGTCAATCCCTGGGGTTATTGTATAATTCGGAGAGACTCATTGTAGCAACCACCAACCTTCGGCTCATAGTTTGGGTTAATTATGATGGAAGTTTGGCCTTTATACTCTGCTAAAAATGTAAAAGGTTCTACTACTTCTAATTCTAGAATCACGTTACGTACATTCTCTTTTAGCGGAAGGTCAAACACCATGAGTAGTAATGCCGTATAATCATCATTCCCTCCCATGTTGTGTCGGGAAACCGGACGCGTAAAACCTTCAGTTAGCATGTTTCCATCTGATATAAATTTATAGTGGAGCCTTCCTGGTCCTTCTTTTCTGTACGCCATAAGATGTTTCCCAGGAACAGCTATTCCTAGATCATAACATGTTTTGTATTTGTATTTTATCGGTATCGATATTGTATTCCCCTTATGAAGCACATCAAACTGTATTTCTGCTATATTTTTATAAAAATCATCTGAAAACATGGATTGGAACCAAGTTGTATTATAAAAGAATATAGCACTAATGACCATTAGAACAGTAAAAAATCGTAAAACACGCATTGCTTATCCTTTGCTAGGGGCTGGAAGACGGCATCATCCCGGCCCCTGAGCTTTTATCTCATTCTATCTCCACGATTGAGCAGGTTATAACGTTTGCGGAGCCTGTCAGCATAGTCCTGGCAATTGTTTTTGTCGCCAGCAATACCACATGCGCTATATTTGCCCGTAAGCGTACTTTTTTGTGCGCGTTTCATACGTTTGTCATCGTAGTGTTTGTCTTCAAGTTTGTATTTTGAGATGTCCTCTGTGGTCATCTCGCCTTGATTGCCAAACCCGATATTGTCGCCTGTGCCATCTTCATAAAACCCATGCTCGTGCTTTGGTTCAAAATTAAAAATGTCTGCAATGGAGCCATCAACGCTGATGCCATGCCAATTGTCGGGCAGGAAATCCAAGGGGCGCTTGCCGAAGCGGAACAGCCTCCAAGGGTCAACCCCATTGACCGGATCGTCAAGACAGTATCCGTACCAGTCCGGATCGCCGCCCGCCGCGCCCAT
>NZ_FUYC01000051.1 GCF_900167125.1 Paucidesulfovibrio gracilis DSM 16080 | reverse complement strand
GTTTAGCGGAAACTATCGTCTTGCCCAAGCCGAGTTTTCGCTTATTTTTTTTGTTCTAATTCCTTTCTTGAATAATTTTCTAAAGCTAAAGCTAAAATTGCAGACTTAGAAAAACCCTTTTCTTTCGCAAGATTTTCCAAAGTAAAATACTGGTCTTCGGTTAGACTGACCGTAATTCTTTTTTTATTTGTAGCCATATTTTTACTCCAAACTAAATCAAATTTAAGTACACCATTATTATGCTTTTTTGCAACATTATTGTCAATAATATATGCTATAAATCTCTATTTCGCTAAAAACTCGCTAAAAACTCGCCGAAAACTCGCCGAGATTTAAAACTCTGTAACCATTGATATTAAAGGCTTGAAGACCATTTTTAACCAAAATTGGCACTCGGCACTTAAAAGGGGGGTCGTAGTACGGTCGCAAAATTCGCTCCCTCGCCCCCTGATTTTCAAATTTATATCCCACACGAATAAAACCATGAGCGCTGCCCAAACCTGCAAGCTGTGTCAGCTTGACCCCATAAATGAGCGGGTGCTCCCGCTCAAACTCACCCCGCACTCGCCGTGAGGCAGGCAAAAAAAGCAGGTGTGCTTTTCTTTGCATGCGCAAAAGTGTCTTAGTCTAGTGAGTCTGTCAACTCCTTAAAGCCTCCTAGAACGGCTAAAAGCCGTTCTACGTCGATTTACCGTTGACAGACAGCTAATTATGCATTTAACAGCTAAAATGGCTTAGAGAGCAAATTAGAGCCATTTAAAGCCAATATTCAAAGCAGTTAAAGTCCGAAGGAGCTAGCGACTGGACTTTAACTGCTTTGAATGTTTCAACTGACGCAAGTCAGTTTTGTTTGAGCGAAGCGAAATCTGATACAGGTTTTAGTGGTTTTAGCGCAACGTCATCTTTGATGACGTGTAAGTGCGCCTTTAGCATTTTCTTTTGATTTTTGCATTGCTATTTTTAAAGCAATGCGCACTTACACACCCCAATTAAAATTGATGGTGTTTGTGCTAAATTTCCTGTATCAGAAGTCGGCTAGCCGACAACAAAAAAAGGTGCTCGAATTGAGCACCCACTTTTTATTCACTAATCAATCTTGTATCTCGCCAGTTTCTTTGTCTATGTCTCCTCTGCCATACTTGCGTTCCTGATAAACAGCATCGAAATATAGTCTTATCAGTCCAGTATGAGCACGTAAAACCGAATTAACGACCTTGATACTAGGCATGCCATATTCTGAACCATGAGCTTTTAAAAAGCGTCTCAATTCACGCATATTTGCCAAATTATGGTCATCAATCAAATCACAAACATCATTCAGCATGTCGTCTTTATCTTCCACATCAAGCGATATATATCTATCAATATCAAAATTATTTATCAGCGTAATATCTTTTTTATTATATTTATGTTTTCTCTTCTCAATAGCATCTTTAGACTCATGTGTAAGGTATGAATACATGCTTGCCATACTTCTGATGACTATTTGCACTTTAGCGATACTCCGATCACCTAGAAGCTGTTTAATCTTGTACCGAACACTATCAGCAGTAACTGGATTTTTAGCCACATAGACAACATGATAATGCGGCTTTTTATAGTGCTTGCCATTTCGTATGACATCATCAGGTGTCCATTTTGATTTATCAGTTTTTTCATCCATATCATGAAATGGACTAATAGCAATTGGAACACCAATTAATTCTAATTTCGATTTCCAATCTTCTGGAATAGATTCGGGATATAACAAAAAGGTGAAGTATCTTGATTTGTCTTTTGCCATAATGGTAAAATAACCTTGATAG
>NZ_FUYC01000050.1 GCF_900167125.1 Paucidesulfovibrio gracilis DSM 16080 | reverse complement strand
TACTTTTATTTTAATATGTGTTTGAGGTGATAATCATGTCTAATGAGTTAGTTAAGTATGATCCTGAGTTGAATACTATTCCCTTGAGAAAATTTACCCCAATTGAGATGAATTTATTTTTTTCAATTGTTTCCCGCATGCGGGATCAAGGGAATAAAACTGTTCGTTTCTCTTTTGATCAGTTAAAAGAGCTTAGTAACTATAAGCCAACCGCAAATAAACGTTTTATTGATGATATTGAAAATACATACCAAAAGATCCTCAGCCTTAGGTTTGGCCGTAGAAGTAAGAGTGGCTTAAATCGTGAATTTTTTGTTATGTTTACTGAATTTGAAATTAAAGGTGAAGCTGAAGAACCTTATGTTGATATTCAGATTTATCCCAAAGCATTGCACTTGCTAAACGATTTAGAAAGTTGGGTTCGTTATGCCCTAACAGAATTTAGAAATTTAAAAAGCAGTTACGCTAAAACAATGTTTCGTCTAATTAAGCAATTTCGAACTACTGGCTATTCTTATTTCTCTAAAGAAGATTTTTTTGAATTGCTTGATATACCTAAAAGTTATTGGAATAGTCCTTCAAATGTTGACAAAAAGGTTATTAAGCCAATTAGAGAAGAATTAACCCCGCTTTTTAGAGGGCTAACGATTAGAAAAAAATATGGTAAAGGCAGAGGAAAACCAGTTATCGGTTATTCTTTTACTTGGAAACCTGAAAAAAAGGACGCAAATGATTTTTCTCAAGGAAAAGTTCAAGATGAGCGTCAAAAACTCTTTAACATTCAGCACAATGATGAATTATCAGATAAAGAAAAGTGGCGTGCAATTGACAAAGTTAAATGCTTGCCTTTAGGAACAACTGAAAAACAGGTACTGGCTGAAAAACAAGCTGAACATGATCAAAAAATCAGAGATCAAGCAAGACAAGAATTTCTCGCTGATCTCCGAAAGGGGTTTTAAAATCATGTCTAAAACTATTAGAGAACTTGCTAATGAATTGAAGGTCTCCAAGCAGACTATTCAATATCACTACCAAAGACTACCAACAAAGAACCGACAAAAAGATCGTCAAGGTACAAACATGGTTAGCCTTACAGCTGAAAGGATTATTAGAGATAAGGTAGCAAAGCCTTTGGTAGCAAAGAACCAACAAACAGGTAGCAAAAAAGAGACAAAGACTAGCGAAGAAAATAATGAGCTAATCGCTACTCTAAGAAGAGAAGTAGCAGATTTAAAGTCTCAACGTGACAAACAGCTTGCTACCAAAGACCAACAAATAGATCATCTAATAAAACTGATAGATCAGCAACAACAACTTCAATTAACAACTGTAGCAGAAAATAGAGAGCTAAAAGCCCATATTCAAAAAATAAATGGCTTACTTGAAACTTCTAAGTCATCTCAGAAACGACAAAACAATTCTCCAGAAGAGGACATGTATAAAAATAAGCGTAATAAAAACTGGTGGCACTTTTGGTAAAGCTTTCTTAAATCTTAGCAAAAGTGTTATATAGTTAATTGATCAAGGAAATCATATTAGTGATAAAAGAAAGGGATATATATTTTGTATAAGGGTTTTAACTTAACTTTAATTTGTACAGGTATTATTAGTTTCGTTGGCAGATGTTTTTAACTATAATTCATCAAAAAGGGGATAACAATTATGAAGACAATTCAAATTGGCGCTAGTCAGCTCAAAGCGTCTGCGGTTGCGCTGGGTATTATGCGGATGGTTCGTTTAGATACCGATGCGGCAGCGAACGTCTTAGAGACAGTTCATGACCGGGGCGTTAACTTTATTGATTCAGCGGATATTTATGGTAACGGTGATTCGGAACGGATT
>NZ_FUYC01000049.1 GCF_900167125.1 Paucidesulfovibrio gracilis DSM 16080 | reverse complement strand
GATGGGGTCGGGCGCGGTCCAGCGGCCGGTGAAGGTGTCGTAATCACGCCAGCCGAAGCGGACAAAGCCCAGATCCCGGTCGTGCAGGCCGCCCGCAACGCAAGGTCCGCGACCTGGACCGCTTCCTGCGAGCCAAAGGCCAGTGGACGCTCGACCCTGACCGAGAAGTGAAGGTGCCCCGCCCGGAAGTCCTGGCCCTGTCCCGAGCCTGCCGTGAGCTGGTGGAAGTCCTCGCCGCCCTGGGGGTGTTCTTGGTGGGCATCCGGCCTGAAAATGCGGGGCAGAAAGCAGACAAAGTAGACACCTAAAAAAGGGGTGAGTATTCGTCCCAACGAAAAGAGCAAAGCCCCACCGAAGTGGGGCTTTCCAGACGTAGCGGTGGATTGCAATCTCCTCTCCGCCACGGCCATGCGGTCCTAGCGCATGGACTTAGCATCTTACGATGCAGACACAAGTAAAATAGGGTCAAAAACGGGCCTTGTCAACCTCGTGATCCAGCGAGAGCAGCGGCTACACCGGCGCGCATGGCCTCAAGGTCTTCGTTGGATACTTGTATCTTGACAAATTGGCGCCTCCCGCAATTGTCTTTCCCATCGAACGGGATAGTAAGGCGCGCGAACGCGGCAGGGAATACCATGTCGCATTTTGCCCAATGCCAGGTAGAGTCGTAAGGCGCTGGAAGCGGATTCGGGGTATAGATTTGATGGTGCCAAGGTTTCAGTAAGTCCGGCGGAGTAGTGCTCAATGGAACGACAAGACAAAGTGAGGGCGCTACGTTTGACATCATGATGACCGGACGTTTTTTCTTCATTTCGGGAGGGACCAGGCCATTGAATCTGCGAAAAATTATGGTCCCTGCCGGGGGGGGCGTATTTTAGTGCCATGCTTTTTCCTAGCCTAAAGGGTCATTCTTCAAGTGTAGAAGAACTCGATAATCAGTAATCGGATATGCTGAGAAGCGCAACGCTGCGGGGGGTGGCGTTGAAAGTCTGGGACGCTATTCCATAGACCGGGCGGGGAGTCATCCGCGTGCTGTGTCAGAATTGAGAGAAAATGCCGGGCGGTCTGTGGCAGGTTTTTTCAGTCCCTAAAAAAGGGGGGAGGCGGACACTCCCTTTTTCGCCCCATTTCGGGCACGGCGGTTAGCCATACGGTTAGCCACGGCTTTTTGCCCACAGAAAAAGCGGCTAGGATTTTCTCCTAACCGCTTGTTTTTCTTGTGGCGTCCCCAGGGGGATTTGAACCCCGCTACCGGCGTGAGAGGCTCCGGGCTTCGGTGAATAATTTAAGCAGGTTACGCCATTACATTGTTCCACAGGTGCCAGATGTGCCACAAATGCCCCAGCAACGAGTCCGTCAAAGGCCTTTGCAATTGTTATTGCTTTTTCCGAGATCTAAGAAACCAAGGAACAACAAGCCAAACAATCCCGGCAACCAAGCACGCGACACTGAAGACTTCCGGGCGTGGAATAGGAACATCGTAATGAAACAATTCCTTTTCGCCCATGCCCATCACGCCCATAGAGACCAACATAATCCCCATGACGATCTCTGCTGGCTTGATTTTCATATAGTCTCCCTACTTTTTTTCTCTATATTTGTTGTACATCCATTTGGCACCACTCCCGGTATAACCGGGTACCGAGGCCGGAGGCGGCCCCGGATCAAACCAGCCAAAAGCAATATCTGCAATGCCCTTTGAACCGGCAGCCAGCTTATCAGGATGCTGCATGGCAGCACCGGCTATGGCTGGTGTTGCTGCCGTGCCGACGGCTGCGGCAATGGGTAGCGCACCTGCCCCCAAGGAGATCGCCGCATATTTTTGCAAATCCCCGTTGGTCGCAAAGGCCTCCGCCGTTTTGCTCAACGCCTCCCGGGTCCCTTTCGTTCCCTTGCTAACGGCTTCACCTATACCCGCAGGAGCCTTGTCCCACAATTCTCCGAGCCCAGCTCCAATTTTTTTCACTCCTCCCCAAAATCCGCCTTCCAACCCCAGCGGGTCCACCCCGTTGACCGGATCATCAAGGCAGTACCCATACCAATCCGGATCGCCGCCCCGGTCCCCGATGGGGTCGGGCGCGGTCCAGCGGCCGGTGAAGGTGTCGTAATCACGCCAGCCGAAGCGGACAAAGCCCAGATCCCGGTCGTGCAGGC
>NZ_FUYC01000048.1 GCF_900167125.1 Paucidesulfovibrio gracilis DSM 16080 | reverse complement strand
AGGGGGAAAACCTTTCTGAAGAAAGGTTCTTCCCCCTGGACCCCCTTTCCAAAGACTTTTATTGGCTCCAGGCCTGCGGCCTGTCGCGGGTATTGTTTCTTTCCCTTTCCCCCTCCCCAAACAAAAGAGCGGCCGAAGCCGCTCTTTTGTTTGGGGGCGCACCGTTGCCGCGAGTTTCGGGAGGGCGGAGCCATCCCGGAAATCGCGGCAACATGAGATCACGCCGCCGCACTCCTCCCCATAGTCACTTTCCAGACGACCTCCCACCCTACGTCCCCGGCCGCGCGAAAGCGCGAGACCGGTAAACGGGATTCCAAAGGGTCGCGGACCCTTTGGCCGCCGGAGGCCTGCCTTTCAAGTCGCAAACCGGCCAATAGTTACCAAATGTCGATGACGGCATCCGGATTTACGGCACGGATACGTTGGATAAGGAATTTCCCGGCTCCGTGTTTTGTAGGTACACTTTCAAAGAAAATGCGGCGCAACCAACCGGAATATGTCTTGATCATTATGTCTTCCCACTCCTCAGTCCCTTTGTAGCACGGGGCTATTTCGTCATACGTCACGCTCCTTATACTGCAAATATTGCGTAGGGAGAGCGTCCTATCCCAAAGTAAATATTTATACCTGATGGTGTCTTCTGTGATTTCCAGCAATAAAAAAGTCGATTTACGCCAGTTCCAAAGCCACAGGACACAAAAGGCAACCATTGCGAGTCCTATCCAGCCGTTTGTGATGAAGAGAATAAAGCTGAAGAAGAGCAGGACAATCCCCAGCAATATTCCCATTGAATAGAAGCCATGCCTGGCGAGCAGTTCACCTCGTGTGTATTGAATCGAAATGGATTCCATCTCGTTTTTTTACCAACGTTATTAATTGTTACGGTTTCCCCATAATATTGTCTTTTGTCGCATGGCGTGTCCCTCGGAAGGTATGCGATTTTGGCGCTTTTCAACACCTAGCTAAAGCCGTTCTTTCTTTTGGGGCGCACCGTTGCCGCGAGTTTCGGGAGGGCGGAGCCATCCCGGAAATCGCGGCAACATGAGATCACGCCGCCGCACTGCTCCCCATAGTCACTCTCCAGACGACCTCCCACCCTACGTCCCCGGCCGCGCGAAAGCGCGAGACCGGTAAACGGGATTCCAAAGGGTCGCGGACCCATTGGCCGCCGGAGGCCTGCCGTTCAAGTCGCGAACCGGCCAATGGTTACCAAATGTCGATGACGGCATCCGGATTTACGGCACGGATACGTTGGATAAGGCAATCTCCTACTTTGCGATCTTTTGGTTGCCGAGCGAAACAGACGTACCGCAAAAAGAGTCCATTGATCTTGAGTGTAATTGATTCGGATGCAACAATTTTGAGCCTGAGAGGGTATTTGTAGTCATACGAAAAAACTCGTATGAGTGATATTTTATCAAGTGGCAGTAATTTGGTCCACAAAAGGAATTTTGTGACGATGTGACTCTCTGTTACTTGGATAGGAATGAAAAAAAATCTGCTTACAAAGGCCCACCAAAGGCATATTTCGATTGGTAGTACAAGTATCCAGTAATCTATGCTGATCAGGAAAAACAGGAGAGAAAAAAAGAAAATCACTACGGCAACGACTGTCATGATGGAAGACACGAAAGTCATTGCGAGAATTTCATTTCGAGGTGTTTCAATACAATGTGGAGAACCATTTTTTCTATTCATGTCCTGGAATTCTCCACAATTTTGTGCTTTGCATTTGTGTATGGACATCTGTTACCGAGGGTTTCCCAAGGTTTAAACCGACAGCTAAGGCTGAACCATTATACGTTTCCGAATGCACATTGTCTGCTTCAACAGAAACTTTACTACTGCCTGGGCCTGGTATAATAGCCTGACCTGCCCCAGTAACCATTGACTTGCCAGCGAGATCGTCAACAGACTTGGCGTCAGTTGTTTGCCAAGTTCCCGAAGCGCCCACGCCCCAGCCGCTGCCGGCCCCGCCATCAGCATGCCCCATGGCGCGGATTTCTCCTGCGTCGTCCCAACAGACACCCACCCCCAGCTCGCCTCGGAAACCAAAGCCGGAAGCGTTGCCGTCAATTGAAATGCAATCCGCGTCCAGCCCTGTTTTGTCCACGGCGTTGACTGGGTCATCCAGGCAGTAGCCATACCAATCCGGGTCACCCCCTGCCGCGCCAAGGGGGTCTTGCGCGGT
>NZ_FUYC01000047.1 GCF_900167125.1 Paucidesulfovibrio gracilis DSM 16080 | reverse complement strand
GCAACCCTTTCTTGCAGAAAGGGCTTTCCCCTCGGACTCCCCTTCCCAAAGACCGTTCACCGCTCGCGGCTGCCGCCGCTCGACATTTCCGCAAGTGCCTCCGGAACACCCCATTCCATACCCGTCCGGCCCCCCTTGCCTCCCCTGTCTCGACATGAAACGCCCCTCCCCCTCAAGCCACAGGGAACGGCCATGGCCGTTCCCCGTGGCTTGGGCGCACCGTTGCCGCGAGTTTCGGGAGGGCGGAGCCATCCCGGAAATCGCGGCAACATGAGATCACGCCGCCGCACTCCTCCCCATTGTCACTCTTCAGGCGACCTCCCACCCTACGCCCCCGGCCGCGCGACAGCGCGAGACCGGTAAACGGGGGTCCAGGGGGCCGCGGGCCTCCTGGTCGCCGAAGGCAGCTTAACCAGCATGCCCTTTCCCACACTTTCGACCATCACGACCGACATGATTTGACGCAAGTCAAATACCCCCACCCAAAAACGCACTACACCGTATTGCAGTGGGCATACCGGTAGACTTTCGACCACGGGCCACCCCACGACGTCGTTTCTTTATCGGTGCCTGTAACGCTCAAACATCATTCCCCAACGCAAGGAGGCAGATATGTTTTGCTACCAATGCCAAGAAACAGCGAAAAACGCCGGTTGCACAGTCAAAGGGATGTGCGGCAAACCGGAAGAAACGGCCAATCTCCAGGATCTTCTTATCTTTGTTCTGCGGGGCATCGCCGTGTACGGGGAAAAGCTCAAGGAACTGGGCAGTCCGGACCGATCCAATGATGATTTCGTGCTTCAGGGGCTGTTCGCGACCATCACCAACGCCAACTGGGACGATGCCCGTTTCGAAGGCATGGTCCAAGAAGCCCTTGAACGGCGGGATGCGTTGAAAGCCAAATTCCTTGAGACCTATGCGGCCAAACAGGGACAGAAGTTCACGGACGCCCTGCCCGACGCGGCCACCTGGAGCGGTCCGGTCTCCTCCTTTGCCGACAAGGCCAAGACCGTGGGCATCCAGGCCACCGAAGACGAAGACGTGCGTTCGTTGCGCGAGTTTCTGATCATCGGACTCAAGGGAGTAGCCGCCTACGCCGAACACGCAGCAGTTCTGGGATTCCGCAGGCCGGAAATCGACGATTTCATGCTTGAGGCGCTCGCATCCACAACCAAAGACCTGTCCGTGGATGAAATGATCGGCCTGGTCATGAAGACCGGTGAAATCGCGGTCACGACCATGGCGCTTCTGGACGAGGCCAACACCACCACCTATGGGCATCCGGAAATCACCGAAGTGAACATCGGCGTGGGCCACAGGCCCGGCATTCTCATCAGCGGCCATGACCTCAAGGACATGGAGGAGCTGCTCAAACAGACCGAGGGAACGGGCATCGACGTCTATACCCATGGTGAAATGCTGCCCGCCAACTATTACCCGGCCTTCAAGAAATACGATCACTTCGTGGGGAACTACGGCGGGTCATGGTGGCATCAGAATGCGGAGTTCGAAAGCTTCAACGGTCCCATCCTGCTGACAACCAACTGCCTTGTGCCGCTGAAGAAAAGCAACACCTACCTCGACCGCCTCTACACGACCGGCGTTGTCGGGTATGACGGCGCCACGCACATTGCCGAGCGTCCCGAAGGCGGGACCAAGGACTTTTCCGGCATCATCGCTCAAGCCAAAGAATGTTCTCCGCCCACGGAACTGGAAACAGGCTCCATTGTCGGCGGATTCGCCCACCACCAGGTTACCGCCCTTGCCGACAAGGTCGTGGAGGCGGTCAAATCCGGTGCCATTAAACGGTTCGTGGTCATGGCGGGTTGCGACGGACGGCAAAAATCCCGCGAGTATTACACGGACGTCGCGGCAAATCTTCCTCAAGATACCGTCATTCTGACCGCTGGTTGCGCCAAGTATCGTTACAACAAGCTGGATCTCGGCGATATCGGCGGCATCCCGCGCGTGCTTGACGCGGGGCAGTGCAACGATTCCTACTCTCTCGCGGTCATCGCCCTGAAGCTCAAGGAAATCTTTGAACTGGATGATATCAACGATCTGCCGGTATCCTACGACATCGCCTGGTACGAACAAAAGGCCGTGGCAGTCCTCCTCGCCCTGCTCTTCCTGGGCGTCAAGGGCATTCGCCTGGGTCCGACCCTGCCGGCGTTCCTGTCCCCCAACGTGGCCAAGGTGGTCATTGAGAAATTCGACCTCAAGCCCGTCGGAACCGTGCAGGACGATATCGCGGCCATGATGGCAGGCCAATAACGCCCCTTTCCCCGTGCTCGTCGATGCTCAATTCGACGGGTACGGGATACTTTTTTCCGAGGGGCAACCCTTTCTTGCAGAAAGGGCTTTCCCCTCGG
>NZ_FUYC01000046.1 GCF_900167125.1 Paucidesulfovibrio gracilis DSM 16080 | reverse complement strand
AAGCCACTAAATTTGATGTGAATAGTGTTAAAACGAAGGAATCCCGTTTCCATAAGCGGTATGTGCTGGTTGACCGTTTTGATTTTGATAAACTTAAACAGGGCGCCAGCTTAACGGATACGTATTTTACTGAAACATTGTCCCAAAGGTCTGATATGGATATTCAAAAAGACCAGTTGATTAAAGCTGAAAGCAAGGCTATGGAACTAGACATTGAGAATCGTCGTCTTCAAAAGCTAGTCGGGACGCTACAAGGAATTGTTCGGAGCGTTGACCGCTTCTTACAGCGCAAATTAGGGGTTGGTTTACCAAGTGAGTGGCTAGAACGAGCTGGACTAAAAGAACCGTCTAAAAAAGCCCCTCAGAGGCCGCAGGAGCGTTCCGAGGGACAACATGATGAATTAGATGGGCCAAGCCTTTGAATTTGGTCTATGGCTTTAATTTAACCGTTTATGAGCATTGGAGCTGTTTAATGGCCGTCAGTCAACGGTAAATCGAATTAAAGGGACTTACTGCTTTAGCAGTTAGTCCCTTTTTGAGGCTTTAAGGAGTTGATTGACTTACTAGACCAAGACACTTTTGCGCATGCAAAGAAAAGCAACCCTGCTTTTTTTGCCTGCCTCACGGCGAGTGCGGGGTGAGTTTGAGCGGGAGCTCCCGCTCATTTAGGCGGTCAAGCTGGCACAGCTTGGACTGGGTTCGGGGCGTCAGCGCCCGAGGGCTTAGAAACTGGTCGATTTTGACCAGTTTCTTCTTATCTTGATACTATTAGCAACAACTCGTTTTTTAAAATCAAGTTTGATTAGGCTTGTATCCCTTGATTTTATAGGATTTTGGTGTATTATTAGGGTTATAAATTGGTTGAAAGAAAGACAAAATAAAAACCCACGTGAAAATCTCCGATTGGTGTCCGAGCACGTGAGTTGTTTATCTTTTTCATTTGTAGCCTTTATTTTAGGTGTAAAAGCCTTTGGTGTCAAGGTTATAAGCTTATTGAAAAAGATAGTCAGCTCCTTCACGTGGATAAACTGGAGGAGCTTTTTATGTCAGAAATTTTTGAAGATAAAACTGAAAATGGCAAAGTTAGACCTTGGCGAGAACGGAAGATTGAAAATGTTCGTTATGCTGAATATTTGTCGATTTTAGAGTTTAAACGAGCACATGATATTAAAAACTGTGGGGAAACTTTACGTTTTCGGAAAATTGGTAACCATTTGAAGCTGTATCAAACTTGGTTTTGTCACAAACGGTTATGTCCGTTGTGCAATTGGAGAAGGAGCATGAAAAATTCAAGTCAGTTAAAACAAATTATTGCTGAAACGGTTGCTAGAGAGCCTAAAGGACGATTTCTATTTTTAACTTTGACAGTTAAAAATGTTAATACATCAGAAGAATTGAAAACGTCTTTAAGGCAGCTAACTAAGGCTTTTGGTAAGTTAAGTCGATATAAACAAGTAGCTAAGAATTTATTGGGTTATTTGAGGTCGACTGAAATTACCGTTAATGAACAGGATATGTCATATAATCAACACTTGCACGTGTTGCTGTTTGTAAAATCAAGTTATTTTAAGAATTCAAATAATTATTTAGCACAAGCAGAATGGGCAAAATTATGGCAAAAAGCCCTGAAAGTTGATTATGAGCCTGTGGTGCATGTGCAGGCTGTTAAAGCTAACAAACGCAAAGGAACTGACTCTTTGCAAGCTAGTGCCGAAGAAACGGCGAAATACGAGGTAAAATCAGCTGATTATATGACGGCTGATGATGAGCGTAATTTGGTGGTGATTAAAAATTTGGAGTATGCCTTAGCTGGAACACGCCAAATCAGCTATGGTGGATTATTAAAGCAAATTAAGCAAGATTTGCAATTAGAAGATGTCGAGAATGGTGATTTAGTTCATGTTGGCGATGAAGATTACACCAAAGAGCAAATGGAAGCTGCGGAAGAAGTTGTCGCAAAATGGGATTTTAATAAACAAAATTATTTTATCTGGTAAAGCGGAAAAGAACGGAGCTAGTAGCCGTTCTTTTTTGCTTGAAAAAGCAAACGTGAGTTGAGATTATTTTGGCATAAAAAAACAGCCAAAATTTTCGATAACGAGAGCGGAATTTTTCGTCAGAAAAATAAGCGGTGGGGTCTGTCCCGCTGGCAAGGCGACCCTCGGTAGAGCCCAAACTTTACAAGGTAAAGTATATTGGGCTATACCTTACATGGAGGTTTGCCGAATTATGTGCTATGCTCTACCCAAATTTATTTGTTTGGGAATGGAGTGGTGAAATGAGTTATTTAGTGGCTAATATGCAGAAATTAAAAGCTGATAATTTAGTTGGCTTGGGTAATCATGATCAACGTCGAACGCAACATCACAAAAATACTGATATTAACGTTGACCGTTCTGGCTTAAATTATGATTTAGTTGCTGGTCGGACTAACCATTTCAAAACGGATATTGCGGCTTATATTAACGAGCATAAAACCAGTCAGCGAGCGGTCAGAAAAGATGCCGTTTTGGTTAATGAATGGATTATTTCAAGTGACAATCATTTCTTTGAGCATTTAACTGAGGCTGATACCCGCAAATATTTTGAAACGGCTAAGAACTATTTTGCTGAAAAATTTGGTGAAGAAAATATTCGCTATGCGATTGTTCATCTTGATGAGAGTACGCCACACATGCATATGGGGATTGTCCCGTTTGATGATGAGTATAAATTGTCTGCTAAGCGAGTTTTTAATCGCACAGCTTTGCGAGATATTCAAGATCAATTACCGACTTATTTGCAACAGCATGGTTTTAATGTTCAGCGTGGGGTTCAAGAATCGGAACGTAAAAGTTTGACAGTACCGGAATATAAAGCCATGCGGGAATCTATTAAGCAGGGGCAGCAAAAGTTAGCAGCGGTTGAAAATGAAACTAAGCAGCGCCAAGCGAAACTTAAGACGTATCAAGCCACTAAATTTGATGTGAATAGTGTTAAAACGAAGGAATCCCGTTTCCATAAGCGGTATGTGCTGGTTGACCGTTTTGATTTTGATAAACTT
>NZ_FUYC01000045.1 GCF_900167125.1 Paucidesulfovibrio gracilis DSM 16080 | reverse complement strand
ATGGGCGCGGCGGGCGGCGATCCGGACTGGTACGGATACTGTCTTGACGATCCGGTCAATGGGGTTGACCCTTGGAGGCTGTTCCGCTTCGGCAAAAGAGGGTTGGGAGGGTTGCCGTTGCTTGGCATCTTCTCGGACAACCCGATTGATGATGCCTTCAACACGGAAATCGCACATGAACACGGCTTTTATGAAGATGGGACTGGGAAAAATGTTGGGCTGTTCAAAGAGGGCGTCAAGCAGAATACCGAAAATATACGAGATTACGAGCTGGAAGAAATGAGCTACGATGACAAGCGTATGCATCGTGCTGTGGACAGCCTTGGGGAACAAAAATACAATCTTCTCGGTATTGGCGGAAAAAAGAACAACTGCCAGGATTATGCTGACAAGATGCGGGATCGGTACTGGTTGTTACATAGAGGTGACCGGCAACGATAATCCATACTAACGGAGACTGGCAGGGCGGCTCGCTCTGCCAGTCAGGTGGTGAATCATGAAAAAGGTTTTGTTGCTTATTGGACTCGTGGCACTTGTTTTGTGGGCCAATAATCATAAAAACGAACTCGCGGTCTGGTTCAACAGCGACCACTTCTACCGACCAATTTTTGAAAGCGATTTTGATGTGTTTTGCACCGGAAGTTCGGCACATGCTGAATTGAAGCCTTCGTATGATGTCAGACATGGCTTTTTTCTGACCTTTCCGTGTGATGGCATGCGATCAGAACGGTATGACCATCTGGATGGATCAATCCGATACTCATTTCATTCACAGGGAATCGAGCTTGAATCAAGAACCATAGCATTGCCTGCATATCCGATGAAAGGCTTAAGCAGTAATGGCATTTGCGACATCGCTTTATTCACTTTCGACCTTCCTTTTCGGGGACACGAAGAAGTTACCCTTGATGTTGTCATTGAGTCGCCGATAATGAAGCTTGCTCCCCATCAGGATATTCGGTGCAAAGTATCGCCAGCGTACTGGCCTATGTAAACGTTCCATTAAGGGGGAGCACTCCGCCCTTTGGCGGGATCATCAAGGACACCAACCACGGTTACGGTTTTCGCGTGCCACTGGCTTTACAGGCGGCCTGCACGCCCCGGACACCGGCCATGGCTGCGGCTGCCATGCAACAGTACACCTTGCTTTGGGGAAATACACCAAAAGAATAGGAGGCCTCATGGAGGCCGACAAGAAACAAATTACCACCAGCTATCCTCGTCATGGCGTGATTGTTGACCAAATCCTCATGTCCATGTTTGCGCTTATTAGCGTAATAGTGATTCTTGCCGGTCTCTTTTTTGCTTTCTCCGGCGAACCGTTTGCCTTGTTAATGAGTCTGTTTGGGGTCTTCTTTCTCACTCTTACGAGCAGGTGGTATTACCTGCCTGTTGAATTTAACCAAACGCACATAGTGTGTAAGTATCTGCTGTGGACAAGGCTGCTGCCCATCAAGAATATCACTTGGATACATGTCAGCACATACGATTTGTTAGCCTGGAATTTCAAAACGGTTGAACACGAATCCATCCTCATGAAGGTTGACGGGGTATTCTTGAAGTACCTGAGCTTTATACATATTCCAAAGAGTGATGGTGTTGGCGAATACCTGCTCCATCGGATCGAAGAGCTGAGGACTACATCGGAACTCCCGGACCATTGAGCGGTTCTGATTGGATACGGTGTTTAGGCCGCCGGTTCACTCGCGTATGATGATTATACGACATTACTACTCATTTTACGCGCAGCCTGCACGACCCGGGGCCGCCGGCAATGACTTGGGCTGGGGCTGCCATGCAGCACCCGGATAAGTTGGCGGCGGGATATACCTTTGAGCCCATTTTGATTATAAGGAAACATTATGTTGATGGGCCAAACACCTTTGCGTACTCTCAAAAGGCCTTCGGCCCAGGAGCGAAAACAACAATGCAGCAACCACAGTTGATCAAGATTTTAAAACTCAAGAACATCCTTTCATTCGGGGAGGCTGCCGACGAGATCAAGCTTGGTGGACTTAATGTCCTGATCGGCCCCAACGGGTCAGGAAAATCCAATCTCATTGAGGCCGTTTCACTGCTTCAAGCCGCACCCAGCTCCATCACGAATCCGATGAGACGAAAAGGTGGTGGCGGAGTTCGAGACTGGCTGTGGCAGGGAAGAAAAGACAATGCTTCAGCCGAATTGGAAGCGGTCATTTCCAACGGAGCGGCCTCGGTGGATGACCTTAGGTATCGCTTCGCCTTCTCTATGGTTAATCAGCGCTTTGAAATGACGGACGAATCTTTGGAGTTCAAAAAACCAGCCGAGGGACAGCAGGAAGCCTATTTTTTCTACAAATACCAAAACAACCATCCGGTCCTGAATGTCAAAGCAGAAAAAAGGACGCTGAAACACGAGGACGTGGACCCGGGATCGTCCATACTCGCGCAACGAAAAGACCCCGACCAATACCCGGAGCTCACCTGGGTGGGGGAACAGTTCGAAAAGATCAGGATATACCGGGAATGGTCTTTCGGACGTAACGCTGACCTCAGAAAGCCACAAGACGCTGACGCTCCCAATGACATTCTTGACGAGGACTGCCTTAACCTCGGCCTAGTGCTCAACTATCTGAGGAGAAAGCCAGCGGCCAAGAGAGCTATCCTCCAATATTTAGGCAAATTCTATGGAGGAATCGAAGACTTCGACATCAGCGTGAGTGGAGGCACGGTCCAGTTGTTCTTGCAGGAGGGCGACTTCCCTATCCCAGCCACTCGCCTGTCGGACGGAACGCTTCGTTTCATCTGCCTGTTGGCCATACTCTGTCATCCGACCCCACCTCCCCTCGTTTGCATCGAAGAGCCGGAACTGGGACTGCACCCCGACATCATTCCGACCCTGGCAAAATTACTGACCGAGGCTTCGGAGCGGACCCAGGTTATCGTCACGACGCACTCCGACATCTTGGTGGATGAATTGACCGACACCCCAGACTGCGTCCTTGTTTGTGACAAGGAAGATGGTGCCACGAGCATACGGAATCTAGATTCGGACAGCCTGAAGAAATGGCTGGAAAAGTATTCGCTTGGTCAGCTCTGGCTCAAGGGCGAAATAGGAGGAACCCGCTGGTGAAGATCAAAGTCTATATTGAGGGCGGCGGTCAAACCAAGGCGTTAAAAACGAAATGCCGCGAAGGATTCTCTTCCTTTTTCGGGAAAGCGGGATTGCCGAAAATGCCTGCCGTAGTGGCATGCGGTTCCAGAAATGATGCCTATGATGATTTCTGCACAGCAGTAAAAACCGCGAATGCGGATACGCTACCCTTGCTGCTCGTGGACAGTGAAGCCATCATTGCCAATGGGAATACCGACGCCCCCTGGATTCATCTGAAAACTCGTGACAACTGGGACAAGCCGGACGATGTCGAAAACGGCCAAGCTCACCTCATGGTTCTATGCATGGAGTCGTGGTTCATGGCGGACAAGGATGCACTGGCAGAGTTCTTCGGGCAGGGCTTCCACTTGAATTGCCTGCCCAAGCGGGCCAACATAGAAGCCATCCCCAAAGCCACATTGTATTCCAGTTTGGAGACGGCGGCAAAACGGACCAAGAAGAAAACATATGGCAAGGGCGACCATTCGTTCGGCATACTCGCAATGATTGACCCGCAGAAGGTCCAAGATGCCTCTCCTTGGGCCAAGCGGCTCATAGTCACTTTGAAAGAGAAGCTCCAAGCTTGATTAATGAGCGAAGGGATGCTCTCAATTGCCTTTCGCTTCTTCCCTTGGATTTCGTGGTAGTACGTGCCAATTATCATTTAGAGCGACGTATGGGCCAGGAGGTTCGCCATGGCCTTGGCCCTGTTGGCGGCGGCGTCAAAGGCAGCAGCGGACTTTGCTTCGGGTGCATTTGACCCGGGGCCGCCGGCAATGACTTGGGCTGGGGCTGCAGGTGCGGGCGCTAGAGCTGGGTATGAACGGTATAAAGAGAAGTGCGGAAGATAATATATGCGGATAAAAGCATGGGAAGCATTTTTAGGGGTTGTCATGACCGCTACTGGACTAGACATGATAGTAACCAACGAATTCAGCTTCAAAGGATGGCCCATCTATCCCTGGGTGGGCTACGTCTATGCAGCAGTAGGTATATCCATAATCCCTCTTGCATGGTTCCTACGTCGTCCCACGAAATATGACAAAGGGAAGCTGGGTGACGGGAAAGGAGAAAATAAGGATTAAGCCAGCAGAGATCATCATGGGGATTACACTGGTCTCTATTGGCGTGATGGGCATGGGCGGAAAGGAATTGCTTCATTAAAAGAGAAAAGAAATGAGAATCAAGCTACCGGAAATTGCCTTAAGCGCGGCGCTGATTGCTGCAAGTACTGTGAATCTCACTTCAGAAGGAGACTCCTTTAAGGGGATT
>NZ_FUYC01000044.1 GCF_900167125.1 Paucidesulfovibrio gracilis DSM 16080 | reverse complement strand
TTCTTCCCCCTGGACCCCCTTTCCAAAGACTTTTATCGGCTCCAGGCCTGCGGCCTGTCGCGGCTATCGTTTCTTTCCCTTTCCCCCACCCCGTTCCCCCTTCCCAAACAAGAGAGCGGCCTGGGCCGCTCTTTTGTTTGGGGGCGCACCGTTGCCGCGAGTTTCGGGAGGGCGGAGCCATCCCGGAAATCGCGGCAACAGAACGACACGCCGCCGCGCTGCTCCGCCTTGCCACTCTCCGGACTCCATCCCACCCTATGCCCCCGGCCGCGCGCAGCGCGAGACCGGGAAAAGGGATTCCAAAGGGTCGCGGACCCTTTGGCCGCCGGAGGCAGATTTCATTCTTTATCCCGACAAAAACGAGAAGAGGCTCCCGAAGGAGCCTCAGAAATTCTCAAAGAAGGAAGTGTGAAGGATGTTTTAGATGTAGCAAGCAGCGTGCCAGCGGCATTCCTTCGTAGGATAAAAAAATATATTGTTTTATTTTAATATTTTACGTTACAAATAAAGAACGTGTCCACCCAGCCGGTGCTCTGAAGCAGTACAATTTTTTGCACTCCGAAACGGGAGGCAGCCGAACGCGATCAAATTTTTGAACTGCCGGGGGAAGGGGAGAAGGCTAACAGCTAATAATTTGAAATAGCTGAACAAAATTACTAGCCTGCAACGCGGGAGTTTGGATTAAAGCGGACCCGGAGCGCCAGCCGCCTGCCCGAAGACGAGGACGAACTGGCCCGGACCAAAATTTTGAATTACCCGTTCAGCGGCGTGCGCTGGGGGATACGGGAATCGCCACCGGAGCCGGGGCGTTTTTTGGACGGTTCACCAGGTACACGCCCGTAAAAATCAAGGCAGCGCCCACAAATAGCGAAAAGTCCACGGGTTCGCCGAGGAGCAGCCACCCCATGAACACCGCGTTCACGGGTACCAGGTTGATGAATACGCCAGCCCGGGAAGCGCCCAGGGTGCGGATGCCCTGATAGTACCAGGAAAAGCCCACGCCCGTGCCGAACACGCCCAGGTAGAGCATGGCGCCCCACTCCATGGGCGTGGCTCCGGCAAGGTGGGCGGCAACGCCTTCCCGCAGGGCCATGGGCAGCAAAAAGACCATGCCCGCCAGACATGACCAGGTCACCGCACCCACGGGGGAAAGCCCTGCCATGACCTTTTTTCCTAGCAGGGTGTAGCTGCTCCAAGCGAACACGCAGCCCAGGATGAACAGATCCCCGGGCCGCACCTGGGCCAGGATCGCATCCAGATGACCGCGTGAGATCACGGTCAGGGCGCCGGTAATGGAGAGCGCCAGGCCCACGGCCTTGAGCTTGCCGAATCCTTCACGAAAGAACAGGGCCGCGAACGCGGCAATGAACACGGGATTACCAGCGATGATCAGGGAGGCCCGGCCCGCTGTAACGGTTTGCAGCCCGGAAAAGAAACAATAGTTGTAGAGAAACACGCCCGTGAATCCGAGCAGGAGCACCGGCAGAATCTGTCGACGATTCAGGCGCGGCACCCCGCCTTCCAGCCGGTGGCAGAGCAGAATCATAAACAGCCCGGCCACGGTAAACCGCATCAGCGAAGCCGTGGACGGACCCACATGGGAGAGCAGCCGCCCGGCAATGAACGTGCCGCCCCAAAGGCTCATGGTGGCCACAAGGCGCAGGTAGGTTCCGAGCATGAAAATCTCTCCAGTTGTTCACTGCACGCGCGAATCGCGGCAGCGTGACGGCGTGGCAGGAATTTAGGAAACGCGGAGAAAATGGGTCAGGATGGATACGGCCAGCAGCAGGACGATGAGTCCGAGCAGGACGTTGGTGGTTCGGCTCGGCCGTTCGCTTTTTCGGTTGCGGAGCATGCCCGTAAGCACGACCAACAGCATCAGCACCACCGCGATTTTCGTCAGCATGCGAACTCCTTGCCTTGTATCCCATGGCGCGGGACAAAAGCCCCGCGCCGGGAATATTGCCGAAGCGGACTAAATGACCTTGTTCAGCGGGTATTCAATGATGCCCTCGGCGCCCAATTCCTTGAGCCGGGGGATGATTTCGCGGACCACGGATTCGTCCACGATAATTTCAACGGAAAGCCAATCCGGATCCTTGAGTTCGGCCACGGTGGGCGAGGTCAGGGCGGGCAGGGTGCCGTTGGCCTCCTTGAGCGCCTGTTTGGGCATGTTCATCTTCAGGCCCACCATTTTGTCGGCGCGCAATGCGCCCTGAAGCAACATATTGATATTTTGGATTTTTTTGCGTTTCCAGGGATCCTCCCAGGACTCTTTGTTGGCGATGAGCTGGGTGTTGGTCTGCATCAGCTCGGCAATGACCCGCAGGCCGTTGGCCTTGATGGTGGTGCCGGTTTCCGTGATTTCCACGATGGCGTCGCACAGGCCTTCCACCACTTTGGCCTCGGTGGTTCCCCAGGAAAAGGACACGTCCACGTTCACGCCCAGGGAGTCGAAATACCCTTTGGTGAAGCCCACCAGCTCGGTGGCCACTTTGCAGCCGTCCAGATCCTCGGGGCGTTTGAACGGGGAATCGCCCTTGACGCAGAGCACCCAGCGGGCCGGGCGGTTGGAGACCTTGGAATAGATCAGGTCATCCACCACGACCACGTCCGCGTCCCACTCCATGATCCAGTCCTTGCCCGTAAGTCCCACGTCGAACGTGCCGTTTTGCACGTACATGGCCATCTCCTGGGCGCGGGCCAGGGAGCATTTGAGTTCCGGATCGTTCACGTCCGGAAAGTAGTTGCGGTGGTGGGTGCGAATCTGCCAACCGGCCTTATCGAAAAGCTTGATGGTCGCCTCTTGCAGGGAGCCTTTGGGCACGCCGAGGCGCAGCTGTTTGTCGCTCATTTTTTGTAGACCTCCTTGGGATCGAAAACCACGGGAGAGCATTCGGAAACCTTGCCGTCCTTCAACTCCCGGTAAAAGCACGAACGGTAGCCCTTGTGACATGCAGCACCGCCCAGCTGCTCGACAAGCACCAGGATGGTGTCGTCGTCGCAGTCCAGGCGGATGGTATGCACCTTCTGCACATGGCCGGAGGTACCGCCCTTGTGCCAGAGTTCCTGGCGGCTGCGGCTCCAGTAATGGACTTCGCCGGTTTCCAGGGTTTTGTCCCAGGCCTGCTCATTCATGTAGGCCATCATGAGGACTTCCCCCGTTTTCGCATCCTGCGCAATGGCAGGGACCAAGCCGTTCATTTTTTCGAAATCAGGTCTCATGCATATCCTCGTCCGAAGTATCGGGAACCCAATTCCTTAGCTGATCGGGCACTCGCCCGCAAGGGGCGGAGTCAGGGTCACAAAATTGTCACACGATGTGATTATCCCATAAGTCCGGCCACATCTACCTTCAGGGCGTGGTGATCCAGATGGTCGGCAATGCGCAGGTCGTGCTGATCCGGCCGTGGCGCGGCCAAATCCGCATAGTATAAGGGAATGGAGCGCATGCGCTCGTCAAAAACCACCTTGACCAGCGGCAACAGGGGGCGGGCCGGGTCCACGTTGACCACCACGCCGTGGTGCCTGTTGCTGAGCCGAACCAGACTTCCCACGGGGTAGATGCCCATAAACTTGATAAACCGCTCCACGGTGTCGGCGCGCAACTGCTTGCCGCGCAGTTGGTAGAGGGCGGTCATGGCGGCCGGTGTGGGCCGGGGTTTGGAATAGGGCTGCTCGCTGGTGAGGGCGTCAAACACCTCGGCCACGGAGATCAGGGGCGTGAGCGGATGCAGCGCTTCCTGCCGCGCTCCCGCGGGATAGCCGCTGCCGTCGGTGCGTTCGTGATGCTCGCCCACGATGCGGGCCACGGTGTGCAGATCTTTGACTAAAATGGAAATATTCGCGTTGGAAGCCGCCTGGTGTTCAAGTCCGGCGGCCAACGCCCGCACCATGGCCTTTCCTTCCGCGGGATGGGTGCGCACCATGGCCACCTGGCCAGGTGTGAGCCGGGCGGGTTTTTCCAGCAGGGATACGGGCAGGCGGACCTTGCCGATATCGTGCAGCAGCCCCGCAAGGCCCAGAATGCGCAAAATGCGGTCATCCTGTTGCAGATAATGGCCAAAAGCCACGGTCAGCACGGCCACGTTCAGGGCGTGGGTATGGTCGAAGGCACCGTATTTACGGATTTTGAGCAGGGAGACAAGGGCCGAACCGCTACGCCGGACCGAGGCCATGATCCGGGCCACCATGTCCAGGGCGTTTTGCAGTTCCAGGCGATCCTGGTGGCGGGCGCGGTCCAGAAACCGACGGTGCTGCTTGAGAGCGCGGATGTAGACCTGCTGGGCCTCGGGCAATTCCTCGGCCAGAGCGCGGAGTTCCTTTTGCTGCTCTTCCATTCGGGAGCGTGAGCGGGAGGCCGCTTCTTCCTCGGCTCGCTTGCGGGCTTCCGCCTCGGCACGTTCCCGGGCCTCAGCCTCGGCCTTTTGCCGGGCTGCTTCTGCCTTGGCGCGGCGTTCAGCCTCTTGTTCGGCCTTGCGGCGGGCCTGCTCCTCCGCGTGTTGCTTTGCCGCTTCCTCCGCACGCTTTTGCGCTTCTTCTTCAGCACGCTTGCGGGCTTCTGCCTCGGCACGTTCCCGGGCCTCAGCCTCAGCTTTTTGCCGGGCTGCTTCTGCCTTGGCGCGGCGTTCAGCCTCTTGTTCGGCCTTACGGCGGGCCTGCTCTTCCGCGTGTTGCTTTGCCGCTTCCTCAGCACGCTTCCGAGCTGCTTCCTCAGCGCGCTTCCGAGCTGCTTCTTCGGCACGTTTTCGGGCTTCTTCCTCGGCACGCTTTTGCGCTGCTTCTTCCGCACGTTTGCGGGCTTCCGCCTCGGCACGTTCCCGGGCCTCAGCCT
>NZ_FUYC01000043.1 GCF_900167125.1 Paucidesulfovibrio gracilis DSM 16080 | reverse complement strand
CCAAAGCAAAAGAACGGCTTCGGCCGTTCTTTTGCTTTGGGAAGGGGGAAACAAATAGGTCATGTAAGAAAGGGGGGGCTACCCGCGACAGGCCGCAGGCCTGGAGCCGATAAAAGTCTTTGGAAAGGGGGTCCAGGGGGAAGAACCTTTCTTCAGAAAGGTTTTCCCCCTGGTCGCCGAAGGCCTTGAAAAAAGAAGCGACCCGCTGGCAATTCAGCGGGCCGCGTGCCGAGGGGTGGCTTGTGTAGGTTTCCGTCCCTTAAGCCAATGCCTGTTCCGGCGTTAAACTGTCCAGGCCGAAGGCGTCGCCCACAGCGGGACAGGTCAACTGCTTTTGGTATGTATTCAGGCCGAGCGCCAGACCCGGATCTTCCCGGAGGGCATCCAAGCCCTTGGCGGCGAGGCGCAGCGCGTAGGGCAGGGTCTGGTTGACAAGGGCAAAGGTCGAGGTGCGAGGCACCGCGCCCGGCATATTTGCTACCCCGTAATGAACCACACCGTCAACCTCGTAGGTGGGCGCGTCGTGGGTAGTGGCGTGGATGGTTTCCACGCATCCGCCCTGATCCACGGCCACGTCCACGATGACGGAGCCTTCCTTCATGGTGGAGAGCATTTCCCGGGTAACCAGATGCGGAGCCTTGGCTCCGGGGATGAGCACCGAACCCACGACCAGGTCGGCCTGTTGTACGGCCGCACGGATGTTGGGTTCGTTGGAACTCATGGTGATGACCCGGCCTTTGTAGATGTCGTCGATGTATTGCAGCCGCGCATGGTTCACGTCCATCACGGTGACCCGGGCGCCCATGCCCACGGCAATGCGCACCGCATTGGCCCCGACCACGCCGCCGCCGAGAACCAGGACCATGCCGGGATTCACGCCGGGCACGCCGCCCAGCAGAACGCCCCGCCCGCCCTGGGCTTTTTCCAGAAAATGTGCGCCCACCTGGGTAGCCATGCGTCCGGCCACTTCGCTCATGGGCGTGAGCAGGGGCAGGGAGCCGTCCCGGCCTTTGACGGTCTCGTAGGCCACGCTCGTGGTTCCGGCGGCGAGCAGCGCGTCGGTAAGTTCCCGGGCCGCGGCCAGATGCAGGTAGGTGAAGAGCAGCAAATCTTCGCGCAGATAGCCGTATTCCGCGGCCAGGGGTTCCTTGACCTTGACCACCATCTCCGCGCTCCAGGCCTTTTGCGCGTCAACCAATTCGGCTCCGGCCTGGGTGTACTGCTCATCTGTGCAGCCGCTGCCCAGTCCTGCTCCGGACTCCACCAGCACCCGGTGTCCCTGGCGGACCAAGGTTTCCACGGCGCCGGGCGTCATGGCGATGCGGTTTTCCATTGTCTTGATTTCTTTGGGAATGCCGATAACCATCACGCGCTCCTTTCGTCTTTGGCGGTTTTTGCGTCATCGCCGCGGGAAAACATTCGCCGGAACGTTTTGGGAAGATACGTCCACTTGCGGCGTGCCTTCATGAGTACAAACGATTCACTGGACGCGATGCCGCCCACGCTGGAGAGGTCTTCGTCCAAAAAACGGTAGAGGTCGCCTATTTCTTCGGAAAGGATGACCTCCACGATGATGTCGTAGCGGCCCGTTACAACGGCGGTCCAGCTCACGCCGTCCAACGCCGCGATCTGGTCCATTTTTTCGCCAAGCTGGGAATGGCTTTGCAGGGTAACGCCCACCAGGGCCACGGTCATGCCCCCCATGCTGTAGGGATCCACGACCCCCACGACGCGCATCATTCCGGCGGAAAGCAGCCCGCGCAGACGCGAACGGACCGTCGGGGCAGTGATTCCCAGGCGTTCGGCAACGCGGCCCGCGGGCATTTGTCCATCCTCGGACATGGCGGACACGATTTTGAGATCCAGATGGTCGGGAACTTTTTTCATGCCGTCTCCCTTGGTGGTCCATCCTTTTTGAAATGAAAAATACTGCCCCTATTTCTATCGTTGTGAAAAAAAGTGGTCAACCATTTTTTCTTTTGTTGCTGAAATTAGCATTTTTGAGAAAAAAGCACGCATCCTTTGGCGCACCGACATGTTCCGAACGCCAAAACCCGAAAACAAGGCTGGATGATTCCCGGACACGCATAAAAAAAACGCCAGGCGCACTCCCCGCCGACAACCGGGACCAGAAGTCCCAAGCCCCCTTGTCTCTGTTTCGGCTTTCGGTTAGGACTCATACGTAGTCTGAATTATTCCAGGGAGTGGGCGTGACCAGGAAGAAACTGCTTTCCGTGGCCGAAATTTCGCGGCAGCTCGATGTGCCCGAATCCACTGTGCATTACTGGAAAAACCGCTTCGCCCAGTACCTGCCCAGCGTGGGACAAAACCGGCAAAAACGATTCAAACCCGAAGCCGTGGAAATTTTTGCGGACATCGCCCGCATGCTCAAGGAAGGGTACACGGCCAAGGATGTCATGGATCAGCTGGCTGGTACCTGCGCCATAACCCCCCAGGCGGAACAGCCCCAGGCCGAGGCTTCGGCCTATGCATCCAACGCCCCCGCCACACAATCCTTCTCCCCGGACCAAATTGCGCAATTGGCCCAGGCCATCGGCCTGGAAATCGGTCGATCCATCAGCAACGCCCTGCGTGACGTGCCGCAATCCTCGGACGCTCAGGCAGGCGAAAGCGGCTCCCGGCACGATCCGCACCAGACCGAGGAAGACATGCTCATGGTCCGCACCGAGCTGGACCGCACCTGCGCACTGGTGGAAGGCCAGCACGAAGAACTGGACGAATTGCGCGAGGAAAACCGTGAACTGCGCGAAAAACTCCAGGTTATGGAATCCGAACTCGTGCGCCTGCGCAAGGATCGCCGGGAACTGGAGAAGTATCTTCTTGACAAGATACGGAAAGTGACTACCTGACCCGCAGTCGCGGGAATCCCCCTTTTCCTTTTCTCCGTCGTCAGCGCCTTGCCGCGCGCGGCTCGGGATCGCCCCGGCTTCCCAAAAACATCCCGGGCGTCCGTCCCAAGACGCGCCCGCAGCAAGGAGGCACGAGCATGGCATCCAAGGACACCTACGAGTTCAAAGCTGAAATCCAGCAGCTTTTGAACATCCTGGTTCATTCGCTCTACACCAACAAGGACATCTTTCTGCGCGAGCTGGTTTCCAACGCGTCCGACGCGCTGGACAAATACCGCCACGCCACCGGACACACGGCCCAGGCCGAAGAGGACGGACCGGACCTTGAAATCCGCATCCACGCCGACAAGGAAGCCAAAAAACTGTTCATCGAGGACACGGGCGTGGGCATGACCCGCGAGGAGCTGGTGGAAAACATCGGCACCATCGCCCATTCCGGTTCGGCCGCGTTCATGAAGGAATTGACCGAGGCCAAGGAAAAAGATGAAAACGCCGTGGCCGACCTCATCGGACGCTTTGGCGTGGGCTTTTATTCCGTGTACATGGTGGCCGACGAAGTGGTGCTGACCACCCGCTCCCATCAGGGCGGCCCGGCCCTGAGCTGGACCTCGGACGGCAAAGGCGCCTACGTCATCGACGAACTCGCTGACGCGGATGCGGCAAACGCCCCCGAGCGTGGCACCCACATTGAAATCCGTCTCAATCCGGACCTGGCCGATCAGTTCACTGATCCCGAAACCTTGAAGCGGATCATCAAGACCCATTCCAACTTCGTGCGCTATCCCATCTACGTGGACGACGAGCGCGTGAATACCGTCCCCGCACTCTGGCGTGAACCCAAATTCCAGATCAAGCCCGAGCAATACAAGGAATTCTACACCTTCCTGACCTATGACCAGGCCGAACCCATCGCCGTGGTGCATCAGGCCGTGGACGCGCCCGTGCAGTTCAATGCCTTGGTCTTCATCCCCCCGACCGGCAACGGGTTCCTGCCCCTGGAGCGGGACAACTGGGGGCTGGACCTCTATGTGCGCCGCGTGCTCATCCAGCGACAGAACAAAGACCTGCTGCCCGAGTATCTCAGCTTCATCAAGGGAGTGGTGGATACGGAAGACCTGCCGCTGAACATCTCCCGCGAAACCCTGCAGGATAATCTCCTGCTCGGGAAAATCCGCTCCACCCTGGTCAAGCACGTTCTCGGCGAATTAGAAAAAATGGCCGAAAAGGACGAGGAAAAATACTTCCAGTTCTGGGACGCGCACAGCGAGATATTCAAGGCCGGTTACCAGGACTTTGCCAACCGTGAACGGTTCGCCAAACTGGTGCGCTTCAACTCCTCGACGCATGACGACCACCTGCAGCTCACCGGGCTGGACGGGTATGTGGAACGCGCCAAAGAAGGGCAAAAAGAGATCTACTATCTCTACGGTCCCAGCCGGGAGGCCTGCAAACTGTCGCCCCATGCGGAGATCTTCCGCAAAAAAGGCATCGAGGTGCTCTACCTGTACGAACCCATCGACGAATTCATCATGGATTCCATCCGGGAATACAAGGAATTCACGCTGGTTTCCGCGGAACACGCCGATGCCGCCACTCTGGAGCAGTTCGACGATGCCGAGGACGCGCCCAAGGCCGAAAAACTCAATCCCGAACAGGAGGCCGCCTTGCCCGGCGTGCTGGGACGCATCAAGGATGCCCTCGGTGACCGCGTCACCGACGTGCGCGCCTCCAAACGCCTGTCCGACAGCCCGGTCTGCCTCGTGAATCCCGATGGACAGGTCACCAGCTCCATGGACAAGATCATGCGCGTCATGAGCAAGGATACCTCCGTGCCGCAAAAGGCGTTGGAAGTGAACCCGGACCACCCGCTGCTGCGGAACATGATCGAAATCTATAAAAAGGACCGCAAGGATCCGTTCATCGAACAGGCCGCGGAACAACTCTATGAGTCGGCCCTGCTGCTTGAAGGATACCTGAATGATCCGCACGCCCTGGTGGGACGCATTCAGAACCTGCTCGCGGATGCCAGCGGCTGGTACGTGCAGACCAAAGAAAAAGTCGAAGAGTAGCCGCGAAAAAACATGCCTTCGGCGACCAGGGGGAAAACCTTTCTGAAGAAAGGTTCTTCCCCCTGGACCCCCTTTCCAAAAACTTTTATCGGCTCCAGGCCTGCGGCCTGTCGCGGGTA
>NZ_FUYC01000042.1 GCF_900167125.1 Paucidesulfovibrio gracilis DSM 16080 | reverse complement strand
TTTGAAAAAAAGTCCTGGCGACGACCTACTTTCCCACGATTTAGACCGCAGTATCATCGGCGATGAAGGGCTTAACTTCCGAGTTCGGAATGGGATCGGGTGTACCCCCTTCTCCAAGGTCACCAGGACAAATATATAGTTTCATAGGGAGGGAGAGGATGATTTCCTAAGTCGCACGACCTATTAGTACCGGTCAGCTGAACGTGTCGCCACGCTTACACCTCCGGCCTATCAACCTGGTGGTCTTCCAGGGGTCTTCAGCTCCGAAGAGAGGGAGAACTTATCTTGAGGCGGGCTTCCCGCTTAGATGCCTTCAGCGGTTATCCTTTCCGAACATAGCTACCCTGCAATGCCACTGGCGTGACAACAGGAACACCAGAGGTTCGTCCACCCCGGTCCTCTCGTACTAGGGGCAGCCCCTCTTCAATTCTCCAACGCCCACAGAGGATAGGGACCAAACTGTCTCACGACGTTTTAAACCCAGCTCGCGTACCACTTTAATCGGCGAACAGCCGAACCCTTGGGACCTGCTTCAGCCCCAGGATGTGATGAGCCGACATCGAGGTGCCAAACCGCATCGTCGATGTGAACTCTTGGATGCGATCAGCCTGTTATCCCCGGCGTACCTTTTATCCTATGAGCGATGACCCTTCCATTCGGGATCACCGGATCACTAAGACCAACTTTCGTTCCTGCTCGACATGTCTGTCTTACAGTCAAGCTCCCTTATGCCTTTGCACTCAACGGCTGGTTTCCAATCAGCCTGAGGGAACCTTTGCAAGCCTCCGTTACTCTTTAGGAGGCGACCGCCCCAGTCAAACTACCCACCAGACACTGTCTCCAGGCCGGATAACGGCTCTGGATTAGAATCCAAGACTACCAAGGGTGGTATTTCAAGGTTGGCTCCACCGACACTAGCGTGCCGATTTCAAAGCCTCCCACCTATCCTACACATGATAGCCCTAGACCCAATGTCAAGCTGTAGTAAAGGTGCACAGGGTCTTTCCGTCCTTCTGCGGGTACCCGGCATTTTCACCGGGAATTCAATTTCACTGAGTCTCTGGTTGAGACAGTGGGGAGATCGTTACGCCATTCGTGCAGGTCGGAACTTACCCGACAAGGAATTTCGCTACCTTAGGACCGTTATAGTTACGGCCGCCGTTTACCGGGGCTTCGGTTTAGAGCTTCGCATAGCTAACTCCACCCCTTAACCTTCCGGCACCGGGCAGGCGTCAGTCCATATACTTCGTCTTACGACTTCGCATAGACCTATGTTTTTAGTAAACAGTCGCCCCCCCCGATTCTCTGCGGCTCCAGAAAGCTTGGAAAGCAAGTAACCTTACCTTCCGGAGCACCCCTTATCGCTAACTTACGGGGTCATTTTGCCGAGTTCCTTAACCAGAGTTCTCTCAAGCGCCTTGGTCTGCTCGACCCGCCTACCTGTGTTGGTTTGCGGTACGGTCTGCACATGCTAAACTTAGAGGCTTTTCTAGGCAGTGTAGAATCAGTGACTTCAGTCGATAAAGACACGGCATAACGTCTCGGCCTTAGTCCGGCGGATTTGCCTACCAGACCAGCCTACTCGCTTGCACCGGGATATCCAACACCCGGATCACCTATCTTCCTGCGTCCCCCCGTCGCACACATGCACAGGTACAGGAATATTAACCTGTTTCCCATCGGCTACGCTTTTCAGCCTCGCCTTAGGGGCCGACTTACCCTGGGCAGATTAGCTTTACCCAGGAAACCTTGGGCTTACGGCGAAGAAGTTTCTCACTTCTTTTATCGTTACTCATGCCAGCATAATCACTTCTCATTAGTCCAGCAAACCTTACGGTTCACCTTCATCCCATCTGAGAACGCTCCCCTACCGATCGTCAAAGACGATCCCGAAGCTTCGGTACCATACTTGAGCCCCGTTACATTTTCGGCGCAACTCCGCTAGGCCAGTGAGCTATTACGCTTTCTTTAAAGGATGGCTGCTTCTAAGCCAACCTCCTGGATGTCTAAGCAGAATCACCACCTTGACCACTTAGTATGGATTTGGAGACCTTAGCTGTCGATCTGGGCTGTTTCCCTCTCGACTACGGACCTTCGCATCCGCAGTCTGACTCCCGGACAACATTTTACGGCATTCGGAGTTTGATAGGGTTTGGTAATCTGGTGGGACCCCTAGCCCTGTCAGTGCTCTACCTCCGCAAAACTAATCCGAGGCTATACCTCAATATATTTCGGGGAGAACCAGCTATCACCGGGTTTGATTGGCCTTTCACCCCTATCCACAAGTCATCCAAATCATTTTCAACTGATACTGGTTCGGTCCTCCACTCGGTTTTACCCGAGCTTCAACCTGCTCATGGATAGATCACCCGGCTTCGGGTCTACTGCGCAGTACTTGTCGCCCTATTCAGACTCGCTTTCGCTACGGCTCCGCAAAAAGCTTAACCTCGCACTACACAGTAACTCGCTGGCCCGTTATGCAAAAAGCACACGGTCACGGAACAAGTCCGCTCCCGCAGCTTGTAGGCGCCTGGTTTCAGGTTCTATTTCACTCCCCTAACAGGGGTTCTTTTCACCTTTCCCTCACGGTACTGGTTCGCTATCGGTCGCTAGGAAGTATTTAGCCTTGGAAGATGGTCCTCCCGGATTCCCACGGGGTTTCTCGTGTCCCGCGGTACTCAGGTGCCGGTTATGCCACGTTCGATTTCAGATACGGGGGTTTCACCCTCTGTGCCCAGGCTTCCCAGCCTGTTCTCCTATCTAATTGTGGATCACGTATACCGGTCCTACAACCCCGGATGATCGAAACCATCCGGTTTGGGCTAATCCCATTTCGCTCGCCGCTACTTTGGGAATCTCTATTGATTTTTCTTCCTTCGGTTACTGAGATGTTTCACTTCACCGAGTTCGCCTCCCAAGGCCTATGTATTCAGCCAAGGGATGACGGGGTATGAACCCCGCCGGGTTGCCCCATTCGGAAATCACCGGGTCAAAGCCTGCTTGGCGGCTCGCCGGCGCATATCGCAGCCTACCACGTCCTTCATCGCCTCCTAGCGCCAAGGCATCCACCAGACGCCCTTTATTACTTAGGATTTAATTTCATCCTCTCCACTACCCTATTCAACTGTCAATGATCAGCGATTCTCTTTGAGCTTTATGGCGCTCACCCTCCCGCCAGAGCGGGGGTCGAATCGGCCTTCAAGACGTTGCCGCCTTGAAATTTGTAAAAGATCTGCACCTTGACCAATCTATTTTTTGGTGGAGGTGAACGGATTTGAACCGATGACCCCCTGCTTGCAAGGCAGGTGCTCTCCCAGCTGAGCTACACCCCCTGATTGATCAAGCGTGGTGGGCCTAGGTAGACTTGAACTACCGACCTCACGCTTATCAGGCGTGCGCTCTAGCCAGCTGAGCTATAGGCCCGTTCGGCTCAAAGACCGCATGTTGCAGGTCCTCGCAATTAAATAGCGAGTTGGGCGTTTTCTCTATAAAGGAGGTGATCCAGCCGCAGGTTCCCCTACGGCTACCTTGTTACGACTTCACCCCAATCACCAGTCCTACCGTAGGCGGTTGCCTCCCGAAGGTTAGCTCACCGATGTCGGGTAGAACCAGCTTTCGTGGTGTGACGGGCGGTGTGTACAAGGCCCGGGAACGTATTCACCCCGGCATGCTGATCCGGGATTACTAGCGATTCCAACTTCATGCAGTCGAGTTGCAGACTGCAATCCGGACTGGGACGCGTTTTTTGGGATTGGCTTGGCCTCGCGGCGTAGCGACCCATTGTACGCGCCATTGTAGTACGTGTGTAGCCCTAGGCGTAAGGGCCATGATGACTTGACGTCGTCCCCACCTTCCTCCGGGTTAACCCCGGCAGTCTCACTAGAGTGCCCACCATTATGTGCTGGCAACTAGTAACAAGGGTTGCGCTCGTTGCGGGACTTAACCCAACACCTCACGGCACGAGCTGACGACAGCCATGCAGCACCTGTCACTGGATTCCCCGAAGGGCACCCCTCCGTTTCAGGAGGGTTCCCAGGATGTCAAGCCTAGGTAAGGTTCTTCGCGTTGCATCGAATTAAACCACATACTCCACCGCTTGTGCGGGCCCCCGTCAATTCCTTTGAGTTTCAGCCTTGCGACCGTACTCCCCAGGCGGGATGCTTAACGCGTTAACTGCGGCACCGAGGGTGGACCCCCCGACACCTAGCATCCATCGTTTACAGCGTGGACTACCAGGGTATCTAATCCTGTTTGCTACCCACGCTTTCGCACCTCAGCGTCAGTATCTGTCCAGCAGGCCGCCTTCGCCACTGGTGTTCCTCCAGATATCTACGGATTTCACTCCTACACCTGGAATTCCGCCTGCCTCTCCAGTACTCAAGCACGGCAGTATCAAATGCAATTCCCCGGTTGAGCCGAGGGCTTTCACATCTGACTGGCCGCGCCGCCTACGCGCGCTTTACGCCCAGTAATTCCGATTAACGCTTGCACCTTCCGTATTACCGCGGCTGCTGGCACGGAATTAGCCGGTGCTTCCTCTGAAGGTACCGTCAGCCAAGAGGCCTATTCGACCTCAAGGGTTTCTTCCCTTCTGACAGAGGTTTACGACCCGAGAGCCTTCTTCCCTCACGCGGCGTCGCTGCGTCAGGCTTTCGCCCATTGCGCAATATTCCCCACTGCTGCCTCCCGTAGGAGTCTGGGCCGTGTTCCAGTCCCAGTGTGGCTGATCATCCTCTCAGACCAGCTACTCATCGTCGCCTTGGTAGGCCATTACCCCACCAACAAGCTAATGAGACGCAGGTTCATCCTTTGGTGGTAGCTTGCATGCAGAGGCCACCTTTCCCCCATAAAGCTAAATATGGAGTGTATCCGGTATTAGCAGCCGTTTCCAACTGTTATCCCAATCCAAAGGGTAGATCACCTACGCGTTACTCACCCGTGCGCCGCTCTACTCAGATCCCGAAGGATCCTTTCTCGCTCGACTTGCATGTGTTAGGCACGCCGCCAGCGTTCAATCTGAGCCAGGATCAAACTCTCCAGTTCAAAACTGTGAGTATTTGTTTGATCCAACCACAAGGTTTTGTTCAAAATGAACGGGCATGTGATTGTCTCTTCGCCCAACTCGCTATTTAATTGTCAAAGACCTGCCCGGCGTCCGGTGTTGACCGAAGGCGCGGACGACTTTTGTACGTCCGGGCCGAAAAAGTGTCAACCCCATTCTTCGGACTTTCAGAGATCAGGCCGCCGAACCAATTTGTTCGTGGCGGCGAAGTGTGCTTCTAGGCGATCCGCCAAGTGGAGTCAAGTGCTTTTTTCACTTTTTTTTCGAAGCGATCCGCCCCGAGACTCCGAAACACGTTCCGCTTGCGGCGGAGGAGCTTTCTAGGCTTTTGCCTTTTCGGAGTCAAG
>NZ_FUYC01000041.1 GCF_900167125.1 Paucidesulfovibrio gracilis DSM 16080 | reverse complement strand
GCCTTGCGGCGGGCCTGCTCTTCCGCTTGTTGCTTTGCCGCTTCCTCGGCGCGTTTCCGGGCCTCAGCCTCGGCACGTTCCCGGGCCTCAGCCTCGGCCTTTTTTTGCGCCTTTTGTTCCGCGGCACGACGGCGGGCCTCGCGCCGGGCCTGCTCCTCAGCGGCCTGTTCCCGTTGACGCTTTTCCCGGTCCTCCTGTTCCTGGGCGCGCGCCCGGGCATCACGCTCCGCCTGGACGCTTTCCCGCTCCGCTTGCTCTGTTTGCTCCCGTTGCCAGGCTTCGTAGTCAAATTCCGGATCAATCATCACTTCCGGCACATGGGCCGGGATCAAGCGTTCCACATCGGCCCAGGAATGGATGGGCTGGTTTACGATGGCGAACGGCTCCAGCTCTGTGCCGCGGCCATACTGCACCACGAACATGCCTTGCTTGAGGCTGATGCGCTTGACGTTCTTCATCCGCTTCGGCGTAGGCACAACCATTCTCCGTGTATAACCCGCCACCATTCCAGGGCTACGCCCCGGGCAGTGCCTTTTCGTCCAGCAACACCCGCAGCAGGGCTTGGACGTCCTCTTCCAAATAATCGGGTGCAAAATCGTGCAATGCGGCCCGGGTCATGTTGCCGCTGCACACCCCGGCAGTACGGCATCCCGCTTTTTGCCCGGCCACCAGATCCATGCCGTGGTCCCCGACCATGAGGGCGCGTTCCGGCGGGTGGCCGAGCATTTCCAGCGCCTGGAGCACATGCCCCGGATCCGGCTTCAAGGCCCGGGCGTCCTCGCGGGCCAAAAACGCCCCGCACCATTGCCCCACATCCGGAAAAACGGTTCGCACGGCCGCTGTGCTGTTGCGGGTCACAATGCCCACGCCCACGCCCCGGCTGCGAAGGTCGGCCAGCAGCTCACGGGTGAAGGGAAACAGGCCGCCCTCCCGGGCCGCGTCCAGCTCCGTGGCATTGACCACGAGCCGCCCCCGGCAATGAAATTCCAACGCCGTATCCCGGCCCTGACGCTCTTCCAGGTCCGCTGCCAGTTCATCCAACCATTCCAGCACCGGCACGTCGGCGGTCTCGGGCGGTTCGCCCAAAAACGCTTCGGCAAGGGCCGCCACCCGGCGCCGCATCAACGAAAAATCAATGGTCAAATGGGCCAGCGTGCCGTCAAAATCAAAAACCATGGCCGTTATGGGCTGCAATGTGGCTCCTTTTCCTTATACAACGTACCGCACACACTCGGAATCTTGCCTTAGTCGCCGCCTCGGGGTACAAATACGGTATTATGTCGGACGCGAGATTCTCCTCAAAAGCATATCAGGTACTGGTGGTGGGTGCCGGTCCCTGCGGTTGTGCCGCAGCCTTTACCCTGACGCGGGCCGGAGTCGATGTGGGCCTGCTGGACCGCGCCCCGTTTCCCCGCCCCAAACTCTGCGGCGGGCTGCTCACGGCCAAAACCGTTCAGGCCTTGGAGCATATTTTTCAATGCGATGTGGGCGAGCTTGCCCAGGCCGATGTCCTGGAAGCGCGAAGCCGAACCTACCGCATCCTGCACCGGAAGCACGTCCTGTGCAGCGGACAAACCCGGGATCCCTTTTTGCTCGCCCGGCGTGAACCCCTGGACGCCCTGCTGCTTGAACGCGCCGTGAACGCGGGTGTTTCCCTGCTTCAGGGGCGTGTCCTGCAATGTACTCCGGCCCGGGGGGAAGTGGCAACCGCAGAGGGCGAAGTTCTGCGTGCCGAATACCTCATCGGAGCGGATGGAGCGAACAGCCGCCTGCGCCGCGCCCTGAAACACGACAAGCAGCAGTGGCATGCCAACCTGGCCGATACCGTGGAAATCCGGCCGCCACGAAAAATACTGCCCGAACCGCTGGCCAGTCAGGATCACCCCAGCCTGCACCTGGGGTACACCAAAGACGGATACGGCTGGGTCTTCCCCAATCGGGAACACATGGTGCTCGGCATGTGCGGCTTGCGGTCGCAAACCTCGCTCATTGACGGCTTTCGGGCCATGCTCCGGTCCCTGCGGCTGGATCCGGACCGCCATGCCCCGTTCCGGGGGCATCCGCTCCCCTATGGCAACTGGCTGGCCGCTCCTTGCCGGGACCGGCTCCTGCTGGCGGGCGATGCGGCCGGATTCGTGGAACCGACCCTGGGCGAGGGAATTTTTTATGCCCTGTACACCGGGCATCACGCGGCCTTGTCCGTGCTGGATCAGCTGCACGGGCGCGGCAAAGCGGACGAGCAATACAAACGCCGACTGGAGCGCGATGTGCTGCCGGAGCTGCGCGGTTCGCTGCGCCTTCGCCGCACGCTGCGCACTGCGGTTTCCCTGCTGGGCTACGCGCCCATGCGCCCCCTCTTTTCCGTGGGCGGACACAGACTCGGAGACATGGTCCATGGTCGCCGATCCTATCAGTTGCTACGGCCCAAAATCTGGCAGTGGAACTGAGCACGGCACGTTTGTGTTTCGGCGCATGCGGCGTGGTCCAGGGTTTTCCCTCCCCAGGGCGCGCCGGATAGTGCCGCGGCTCTTTCGCGTCCATTTTGGCCGGTCCGCAACGCTCTTCCTCTGGGGTGACCATTCATCCGGCATCACCGCTACTCAATCTAGAAAAAAACTAGATAAAATAACGTATAATTCTGCCTTTTATTTTACCGTATTATTTGCACGTTCAAAAAAACGACAACCAAGCCGGGAGTTTCCCTTCCTGGATTTTCCCAAGAATCTTTCCTACTATGCCCATTCCTTCCGTTGCCGCCCAAAAGGAAAGCCCGCTTGGCCGATCCGGCCCGGATTTTCCTGAAAGCTGCTTCGTACATCGCGTCATAAGGGACGTGGGAACCGCTCCAGGCCGTGTGTACGCAGCATAACCAACCGGCTCCCGACAACGGAAACACACGGATTCGTACGATGCCGTCGGACCAATCCGACCATTGCAGACGTCATAACCGCAGGCCGCTCACACGTGCGGGATGCAAGGCGCAGAAAAAAGACAGCCCCAAGCCGCATGGATTATGCGGAACAGGCTGAAATTTGGAAGCAGCAACGCATCGCACGGCTTGAAAGCCGCCTGCCAAACCACACGGATACCCATGAGCCAATCGCAAAACAAAACCGCTTCCGCCCTGGGTCCGGCACTGCCCCTGCCGGACGGCCTGCCCGAACCCGAACTGAACCCCAATGCCGAAGTGGTGCTTGAACGCCGCTACCTGCGCAAGGACGGCCACGGCACACCCTATGAATCCCCCAGGGAACTCTTCTGGCGCGTGGCCTCTGTGGTGGCCGCCCAGGAACAGCAATACGAGCAGGGTCGTAACCCCGACGAGCTGGCCCGGCAGTTTTATGAACTCATGACCTCCTGGACCTTCCTGCCCAACTCGCCCACGCTCATGAACGCGGGAACCGAATTGGGCCAATTGGCCGCCTGCTTCGTGCTGCCCGTGGAAGACTCCATGGAAGGCATTTTCGACGCCGTGAAAAATGCGGCCATGATCCACAAATCCGGCGGCGGAACCGGATTCGCCTTCTCCCGCCTGCGTCCCAGCAATGCCTGCGTCGGCTCCACCGGCGGCGTGGCCTCCGGCCCGGTCTCGTTCATGAAAATCTTCAACACCGCCACCGAGCAGGTCAAACAAGGCGGCACCCGGCGCGGGGCCAACATGGCCATTCTGCGCGTGGATCACCCCGACGTGCTCCAGTTCATTTCCGCCAAAGAACGTGAAAATGAACTCAATAACTTCAACCTTTCCGTTGGATTGACCGAACGGTTCATGCGCGCTGTGGAGCAGGACGAGGAATACGCCCTGATCGCCCCGCACAATGGAAAAACCGTGCAGACCCTCAAGGCCCGCGAGGTCTTCAACCTGCTGGTACGGAAAGCCTGGGAATCCGGCGATCCCGGCATCGTGTTCCTGGACCGCATCAATCGGGACAACCCCACACCCGAACTGGGGGAAATCGAATCCACCAACCCCTGCGGTGAACAGCCCCTGCTGCCCTTTGAGGCATGCAATCTCGGCTCGCTTAACCTGGGCCGATTCGTGCTGCCGGGTGAAACCGCCAACGGCGGAGCCGATCTGGTGGACTGGGAACGCCTGCGTGAAACCGTGCACCTTTGCGTGCGTTTTTTGGACAACGTCATCGATGCCTCGCGCTACCCCCTGCAACGAATCACGGAAATGGTCGCTAAAACGCGAAAAATCGGACTCGGCGTCATGGGCTGGGCTGACATGCTCTACCAGCTCCGCCTGCCCTACGATTCCCGCCGCGCCGTGGAACTCGCGGAAAAAGTAATGGAATTCATCCGCGCTGAAGCACGCAGCGCCTCCAAACAGCTCGCCACCGAACGCGGACCCTTCCCCGCCTACGACAACTCCCTGTTCGGCAAACAAAACCTCGGTCCCTACCGCAACGCCACCACCACCACCGTGGCACCCACCGGCACCCTCTCCATCATCGCCGGCTGTTCCTCGGGCGTGGAACCCCTCTTCGCCCTCAGCTTCACCCGCAACGTCATGGATAATGATACCCTGACCGAGGCCAACCCCTACTTCGAACAAGCCCTGCGCGATACCGGCGCCTACAGCGAACAACTCATGCGCGAGGTCGCCCGCACCGGCACCATCCGCGACATGGATCACCTGCCCGAAGAATTGCGCCGCGTGTTCGTTACAGCCATGGATATGGAACCCCTCTGGCACCTCAACATGCAGGCCGCCTTCCAAAAATATACGGATAACGCGGTATCCAAAACCGTGAACCTGCCCAACGAGGCCACCCAGGACCACATCCGCGACATCTACTGGAAAGCCTACGAGCTGGGCTGCAAAGGCGTTACCGTGTACCGCTCCGGCTGCAAAAGCGTACAAGTGCTCTGCACAGGTGAAAAACAGGCCGAATCCGAAACCACCGAACAGCACCCCGTGCGCGACCGGCCCGACGTGGTCTTCGGCTTTACCCAAAAAGTGGAAACCGGACTCGGCACCCTCTACCTGACCATCAATGAAATGGACGGCGAACCCTTCGAGGTCTTCGCCACCATAGGAAAATCCGGCGGATCCACCACAGCCAAGGCCGAAGCCATCGGCAGACTCGTGTCCCTGGCACTGCGGTCCGGCGTGGGACCAAAAGCCATCGTGCAGCAACTCAAAGGAATTGTCGGCGAACACCCTAAATTCCAGAAAAAATACCTCTGTAAATCCATTCCCGACGCCATCGCCTGGGTCTTTGAAACCCGCTACCTGCAAGGCGAAAACGTGGACACCGGAAAAGGCTCCCTTTCCGCGCCCACCTGCCCGGATTGCGGAACCACCCTCGTATTCGAGGAAGGATGCCATATTTGTAAACAATGCGGCTTCTCACGCTGTGGATAAAGCATTGCCTCCGGCGGCCCTGCGGGGCTGAAAAGCATTGCCTCCGGCGGCCAAAGGGTCCGCGACCCTTTGGAATCCCTTTTCCCGGTCTCGCGCTGCGCGCGGCCGGGGGCATAGGGTGGGATGGAGTCCGGAGAGTGGCAAGGCGGAGCAGCGCGGCGG
>NZ_FUYC01000040.1 GCF_900167125.1 Paucidesulfovibrio gracilis DSM 16080 | reverse complement strand
CGCACCGTTGCCGCGAGTTTCGGGAGGGCGGAGCCATCCCGGAAATCGCGGCAACAGAACGACACGCCGCCGCGCTGCTCCGCCTTGCCACTCCCCGGCCCTCCTTCCCGCCGCACGCCCCCGGCCGCGCGCAGCGCGAGACCGGTAAATGGGGGTCCAGGGGGCCGCGGGCCTCCTGGCCGCCGGAGGCATGTCTTTCTCTTCCCGCCGGAGCCGCCGCAGACGACACACGTCAATCCTGCAAACACAGCCCCCGAAGGAGCGTCAGGTTTCGAACGTCGTGGGCGAGGGTCTCGTCTTTATCGGTTTCAAGCACCATGGGCCGGTGCAGGCCGCCGCTTACGGACATGTGCGCTCCCAGCAGCAGGCTCATGGGCTGGTCTGCCAGGTTCTGGTGGAAACAGTTCCAGGCCGCGAATCCAGGATGGCTCCCGAAGCGTCGTTGGACCGCGGGGGAGTTTGGGCAGCGGTCCCACCGTTGGTCGAGGGGTCCGGGCAAAGCCCGTTGCGGCGTCCCCAGGCTCCGGCGCAATTATCCACCGGAAAAACAAATCGACCATCCCGGTCCACACGGGAACCCGCGGACTGGGTTGCGGCCGCGTAATCCGTTTCCACGGGTACGGCGCGCAGGGGCGCGGCCGGGATCACTTGTCCGGTCACCTCGGACAGATCCTCCTCGCCGGAAAGCAGGATCAGCAACTCATATTCCCCGGGGGCATGGACCATGGCGGAATACACGTTTTCAGCAGCGCCCAGGGATTCCACCCGGGCGGTATGCTCGGCCTCGGGATCGCTTACGAAATGGACGGCCGCCACGTGCAATTCCGCATCCTCGTTGCGGCTGAACACCAACTGGAGCGGGCCGGGCCGCAGATCGGAAAAATGAAATCCCACCATGGTATGGCGGGGCGCGTCCAGCCAGCCAAGGCCGCGTGGTGCGGAGTGGCCGTCCATAATTTCGGGCTGTCCCGCAATCCATACTTCGGCATGGGCGCAATCGTGCCGCAATTCCAGCGTGGGGGGAGAGCACCCTTCGGGGCAATCCACGGGAATGGTCGCTGTGAGTCCGCCCCGCTCGCACCCGCCCAACCGGCCACGTAAACGGGTCATGTCCCGGCCACGCTCCAGGCCGTCAAGCCGCATACAGGTTTCGTCCCGGCCCAATTGTTCCACCCCGGGCAGCAGCACCGCGTCCTGTTCTGCCTCAAGATCGAACACGAACCCGGCCTGATCCGGACATCCCGCAAACTGCACGACCACGGTATAGGCCAGCAAACGGCCCTGCTCGGCTGTGGAGTATGCTTCATACACGGTTTGGTGCGTGTCGCCGGCAAACCGGGGCAACTCGTCCGGGCGCGGTCCCATGCCCGAGGCCGGAGCCGCCATCAACAGACAGTAGCCCAGGCAAAATCCCAACATTAGCGCGGGGGCCAGGGCGGGACACGGCATGGAAGCGGATTCCGGCACGGATGCCGAAAGCGGGGAAGGCGAAGGCATGCGGGGTCTCCTTGGGTTCCGAGAGGAACGGAACCCTTCGGGTAGCAGAAAACCCGCGTCCGGGCAACGCGAAAGCCCTCGTGCCACGGCAGGCGGCACTCCGGCGGGGGGGGGAGGCTCCCTGCTAAAGGACCATGGACAACACCTTGGCCAGGGCGGGGTGTTCCACGGGCAGCTTGCGGTTTTCCAGCAGGGAATCCGCAGCATCGTTGATGATGTGTTCCAGCCAGGGCCGGGAGGCGGCCACATTGCCCAGAATGATCACCAGGCCGTCCCCCTCGCGCAGCAGGTCGTATTGCTCCACGGTGAGTGTTGTTTCGTGGGCTTCTCCGTCCAGAAGCACGTCCACATGAAGCTCGTGCGCTCCTGTATCCAGCCGCAGGGCGGAAATCTTGCCGTACCGGGAAAATTTTTCATTCAGGGCCAGCCGCAAGGCCGCGGAAAGTCCCTTGTCCTTCATTTGTCGCAATCGTTCGAGCATGATGCTTTCTCCTGCATGCGGTATCAGGCGTTGGTTGCCATACGTTTCTTCCAAAGCTCCAACACGGCGCGCTCCTGGGCGGCCAGATCGTAGGCATCCGCGGTCAGGCGGGCGTTCTTCAAGGTGGCTTCGTACTCTGGAGCGTTGCCAGTGATCCATTCCACGGCCTGCTCCAACAGCAGGGCCGCATCCAGAACATCCAGGTCCGCACACCACAGCCCATTGCCGCCCCAGTCCACGTCCCGCAACGGCCACCAGGGCGTGAAACGCGGCAGGGGCTGGGCCGGACGCATGTAATCCCACCCGCCATAGCCGGAAAAGCCCACGCACAGACATCCCGAGGCCATGGCCTCCAGAGGCGGCAACGGGCATCCCTCCGGAAAGCCGGTCATGAGGAAAATATGGGCTTGGGCCAGGGCGCGGGCCACTCCCTGGGCGTCCAACCCTTCCACGGGGGTCCAGCGCACTTGGGCGTCGGGATTGCGGGAACGGAAAATATCCTGAATCTGGCGGGCCTGGGCCTTGTTCTTCCGGGGCATGTAGGCGATGCGCAACGGTCCCTCGGGCTTGGCCGCAGGGGTGGCGAACAGCTCACGGTCAATGCCCGGCCGCAATATCGGCGCTTCCCGGCCCGTGGTCTGTTCAATAAACTGCGCCACGGGGTGGGACACGGCCCAAAGCTCCACGGGCAATTGCGTCCAGGTCACGTTCTCGGGCAGGCCGGAAAAAAGATAGGCCCAGTTTTGCACGTAACTCACGCAGCGCGCCCCTGCCTCCAGGCCCGGAGCCAACGCATTGACCCACCCCTCCGGCACGACCCAAAGATCGCCGGATTGCAATTGTACATCCTTCCAATCCCGCTCCGCCACCTCCCGGCGCAGCCCCTGGGGCCGCCAGGACGCGGGTTCGCGCAGCACCAGTTCCACGTCATGTCCGGCCTGGGCCAATACCCCGGCCACCTGCCGCAATACCGTGACGCCCCCGGCGGCCCGCTTCACCGGAGGAATGAAAATGTAGGTTCGCATGTATTGGGAAAGACCATAAATGATGCCGGTTGGCAAGCGCGCCCTTGCCAAAGCCATGACATTCATGAAAACTGAATGCCGCCCCAACGGGCAAGGAGGGAACATGAGCGACGACCTCGCCGCCACGCCGGGACCGGATCCGGCAGCCTCTTTGGATGCCGCCGCGGATACCGCCCGGAGCACCCATGAGCAGCCCCCGCAGTCCGGTCCGGAACCATCGGAACGCCCTCGTTCCAAACCTCGCGGACCGCGTCCGAGTTTGCGGACGCAACTGCTGGCCCTGCTTTGCGCCCTGGTGCTGGTGGCCGCACTCTGGTCCGGGTTCACCCTCTGGTCCAATTTCCGCACCCAGGCGCTGGTGGTGCGCATGGTGGACCAGGACGTGGCCTCCCTACGCGTGGCCCAGGCGTTGGAAACCGATCTGGTCATGCAGAAGGGATACGCCACCTATTTCTTTCTCAACGCGGATGAAGCCTGGCTGGAACAGCTGGAAATTCACCGCAAGGCCTTTGAGGAACGGTTGGTCAAGGCCCGGAGCATGGTCCAGTCCGACCAGGGGCGCGAACTGCTCGCCCGCATCGAAACCGAATACCTGCGGTATGTGCTGACCAAAAATCGCGTCATCGACCTGTACCGCGAAGGGCGGCGTGAAGACGGGGCGCGGCTGCACTGGGAGGTGCGCCGCCAGTTCGAATCCCTGCGCGACCTTTGCGTGGCCTTCCGGGAACTGCACGAGGAGATGATCCGCCAGGCCGGTGCCGAATACCGCGAACGGGCCGGGCTGGTCTCGGCCATGTCCTGGACCGCCATGCCCCTGGCCCTGATCCTGGGCCTGCTCCTGGGTTGGCAGCTGTTGCGGCGCGTGCTGGATCCCATCCGCCGTCTGGCCGCGGAAGGAGGGGGCTTTTGCGAAATCCCGCCGGGCCGCGTGGTGGACGAGGTCAAGGCGCTCTCCAGCCGTATGGAACTGCTTGTGGAGGACATGGATCAGACCCATTCCAAACTCATGCAGAGCCGCGAACACCTCATGCAGGCCGAGAAAATGGCCATGGTGGGCAAATTGGCTGCCGGAGTGGCCCACTCCATCCGCAACCCCCTGACCTCCGTGAAAATGCGGCTGTTTTCGCTGGAACGCAGCCTGCAAATGAACGACACCCAGCGCGAGGATTTCGAAGTCATCAGCGAGGAAATCGCGCACTTGGATACCATCATCCGCAATTTTCTGGAATTTTCCCGCCGTCCAAAACTTCGCTTTCAGCGCGTAAGCCTTTCGGACATCGTGGATACCACGGTGCAGCTGCTGCGCCACCGCCTGGACTCCTGCGGCGTGGAACTGCGGCTCATCCGGGGCCGCCGCCTGCCCGAAGTCAAGGCCGATCCGGACCAGATCAAGGAAGTTGTGGCCAATCTGCTGCTCAACGCCTGTGAAGCCATGGTCCAGGGCGGCACCATCACCATCCGCGAGGAAACCGGCACCATGAAGCCCCAGGGCAAAGTGGCCACGGTGCGCATCGACGACAACGGTCCCGGCATTGCCGAACACGTGCGGGAACAAATTTTCGAACCGTTTTTCTCCACCAAGGAGGAAGGCACGGGACTGGGACTTTCCCTGGCCCGGCGCATCATGGAGGAGCACGGCGGCTGGCTCAACCTGCGCAACAGCGGCTCGGGCGCGGGATTCGTGCTGGTGCTGCCCTGCGATTCGGAGGAAGTATGGCACAGATACTGATCGTGGACGACGACGCCCAGCTTCGCCTGAGTTTTGAACGGCTGCTCAACGCCGAGGGCCATGAAGTGCGCGTTGCCGGATCCGGCGAGACCGGCATCCAGGCCGTGCGCGAATCCGTACCCGACCTCGTGGTCATGGACGTACGCATGCCCGGCATGGACGGACTCCAGGCTTTTCAACGCATGCGCGAGCTGGAGCCGCGGCTCCAGGTCATCATCATGACCGCCTACGCCTCCACGGAAACCGCCATCGAAGCCACCAAGCTCGGGGCGTTCGACTACGTACTCAAGCCTTTCGACATCCCGGACATCCTCAACCTCATCAGCCAGGCGCTGGAAGCGGGCCGCGTCATGCGCGACAGGGTGGCCATGGACGCGCCGCCCGATACCCCGGACAGCGAAGCCCTGATCGGCCGCTCCGGGGCCATGCACGAAATCTACAAGGCCATCGGCCGGGTCGCGCCCACGGACGCCACCGTGCTGCTGCGCGGGGAATCCGGCACCGGCAAGGAATTGGTGGCCCGCGCCCTGTATCAACACAGCCTGCGGTCCGAAAAACCCTTTGTGGTCATCAACTGTGTGGCCATCCCCGAAACCCTGCTGGAGAGCGAGCTGTTCGGGTATGAAAAAGGCGCGTTCACCGGCGCGGTGAACCGGCGGGTCGGTAAAATTGAAAAAGCCAACCACGGCACCGTGTTCCTGGACGAAATCGGCGACATGCCCGAAAGCATCCAGGCCAAAATCCTGCGGCTGTTGCAGGAAAAGAAAATCGAACGCCTGGGAGGGCAGGGCGCGGTTCCCGTGGATGTCCGCATCATCGCGGCCACCAATCGCAACCTGGAAGCGGCCGTGGCCGAAGGACGGTTCCGCGAAGACCTCTACTATCGGCTCAAAGTGGTCACCCTGTATCTGCCGCCCCTGCGGGAACGAAAGGACGACATCGGCCTGCTGGCGGAATATTTTCTGGCACGCTTCAGCCGGGACATGGGCATGGACAACCCGGGCCTGACCCGCGACGCGATCCAGTTTTTGCGCGCCCAGGACTGGCACGGCAACGTGCGCGAACTGGCCAACAAACTGCACCGCGCCGTGATCTTCAGCCGGGGATGCCCCGTGGGACCGGACGAACTGGCCCTGGCCGTGGGCGAAAAAGGCGCCGAACATAACAAGGAAGAAGGCGATCCGGTACGCGCCTGGGTGCGCCGGACGCTCACCAGCCACGGCGGAGGCGACGCCTTTGAAGCCATCATGAGCACGGTCGGGAAAATGGCCGTGGGCGAAGCCCTGGAAATGACGGGCAACAACCGAACCCGCGCCGCCAAACTCCTGGGCATGTCCCGCCCGACCCTGCTCTCGCGCATAGAAAAATACGGCCTGAAAGTCGGGACCAAAGTCAGCTGATAGCACGACAGCGTCGAACGGAAGAAGGCAGCCTTCGGCGACCAGGGGGAAAACCTTTCTGAAGAAAGGTTCTTCCCCCTGGACCCCC
>NZ_FUYC01000039.1 GCF_900167125.1 Paucidesulfovibrio gracilis DSM 16080 | reverse complement strand
GGATCGAGTCAAAAAAAAGCGGAAAGCTATGCCGTTGATCCACGCTGGAGCCGGCTTCCTGCTTATGGCGCTGGCCGCGGTGGAGCTTGTTACCGGACTGGTGGTGTTGTCACGATTTGTTGTTTCTTAGGAGGAGAGCCTTCCGGGGGCAAACCTTTCTGAAGAAAGGTTCTTCCCCCGGACCCCCTTTCCAAAGACTTTCCCTTGCTCCAGGCCTGCGGCCTGTCGCGGGTATCGTTTTTTTGTTTTGTTTCCCCCCCCCCTTTTTTTCCCTCCCCAAGCAAAAGAGCGGCCTGGGCCGCTCTTTTGCTTGGGGGCGCACCGTTGCCGCGAGTTTCGGGAGGGCGGAGCCATCCCGGAAATCGCGGCAACAGAACGACACGCCGCCGCGCTGCTCCGCCTGTTCACGCTTCATACGTCTTCCCACCGCACGCCCCCGGCCGCGCGCAGCGCGAGACCGGGAAATGGGATTCCAAAGGGTCGCGGACCCTTTGGCCGCCGGAGGCATGCCTTTCTCCCTGCATGCCTGCTCCACAACAAAAGCAACGCCCTGTCCGCGTGGGGCAGGGCGTTGCAGATAGCGTATTTATTCTGATCCGGTCAGCCTTGGGCCACCAGTTCCTTGACTTTGGCGAGCGCGGCGGGGATGCCGTCGGGGTTGGATCCGCCTGCCTGGGCCATATCGGGTCGGCCTCCGCCTCCGCCGCCCACTTCTGCGGCGGCCTGTTTGACGAGGTCACCGGCTTTGAAGCGATCGTGCAGGTCTTTGGTCACGGCCACGATGAGGGACACCTTGCCGTTTTCGTGCTTGGCGGCCAGGGCGATGACCCCGGATTCCATTTTGCTGCGCAGGGCGTCCATTTGTTCACGCATGATCTTGACGTTGGGGGCTTCCACTTCCACGGCCAGGGTCTTGACCCCGTTGATTTCCTCGGTGTCGGCCATGAGATCGCGGCCCGCGCCTGAGGCAAGTTTTGCCTGGAGGCGCTCCATTTCCTTGTGGGCGGCCTTGACTTCGGCCTGAAGCGCCTGGATGCGTTCGGCGATGTCGCCGGATCCGGCTTTGAGCAGGGCGGCAGCCTTGCGGAATTCGCCGCGTTCTTCCTGGAGCTGATTCAGGGCGTTCCAGCCGGTGGCGGCTTCGATGCGCCGGATGCCTGCGGCCACGCCGGTTTCGGAGAGAATCACAAAGGGTCCGGTTTGTCCGGTATAGGCCAGGTGGGTGCCGCCGCAGAGTTCCATGGACACGCCGGGCACCTGGACCACGCGCACCTCGTCGCCGTATTTTTCGCCGAACAGGGCGGTGGCGCCTTTTTTTACGGCTTCTTCGTGGCTCATGGCTTCGGTGAACACTTTTTCATTGGCCAGTATGGCCCGGTTGACCTCGTCCTCCACCTTGCGGATTTCCTCGGGGGTCATGGCGCTGATGTGGGTGAAGTCGAAGCGGAGCCGGTCCGGAGCCACCAGGGAGCCGGATTGGTTCACATGATCGCCGAGCACCTTGCGCAGGGCCGCGTGCAGCAGGTGCGTGGCGGTGTGGTTGCGCTGGGTGGCGACGCGGGCGTCTTTATCGACGCGCAGCTTGATATCTTTGCGGTCTTCGATGTGTCCTTCGGTGACCGTGATTTTGTGTACGATGAGTTCCGGGGAGGGGCGCAGGGAGTCGAGCACTTCGACCTTGCCGGTAAGGGACTCGGCTTGTCCCGCGTCGCCCACCTGACCGCCGGATTCGCCGTAGAAGGGGGTCTGCACGGTGACGAGCCAGCCGTTCTCCCCGTTTTCCAGGCGCTCCACACGTTGGCCGTTGTCATCCAGCAGGGCTTTGACGCGGGTTTCTTCCTCCAGGGTTTCGTACCCGGTAAATTTGGAGGATACGGATTTTTCCAGCAGCCCGGCGAAGAGCGAGGCAATGTCTTTTTCACCCGAGCCTTTCCAGGCTTTTTTAGCGCGTTGCTTTTGTTCGGCCATGCAGGCGTTGAAGCCGGGTTCGTCCACGGTCAGGCCTTGCTTTTCGGCCACGTCGTTGACGATGTCGATGGGAAAGCCAAAGGTGTCGTAAAGTTTGAATGCGGCCTCGCCCGTGATGGTGGAGCCGCCGGCCTGTTGCACGGCCTTGATTTCGTCTTCCAGCATGGTCAGACCTTTGTCCAGGGTCTGGGCAAAGCGTTCTTCTTCCTCGCGCACGACCTTTTCCATGAACTCCCGGTGCTTGACCAGTTCGGGGAAGGCGTGGCCCATGTCGTCCACGACTTTTCCGGCGGTCTTGTAGAGGAAGGCCTCCTTGAGTCCGATGAGGCGGCCGAAGCGGTAGGCCCGGCGGATGAGGCGGCGGATGACGTAGCCGCGTCCCTCGTTGGAGGGCAGCACCTGATCCGGGATGAGGAAGGCGATGGACCGGCTGTGGTCGGCGATGACCTGGAGCGCGGTGTCGGTGTCTGGATCGTTTTTATAGCGCACGCCAGCGAGGTCGGCGGCGTAGTCGATGATGGGGGTGAAGAGGTCGGATTCGTAATTGGAGCGAACGCCCTGGCAGACTGCGGCCACACGCTCCAGGCCCATGCCTGTGTCGATGGAGGGGCGGGGCAGGTCGGAACGGGTGCCGTCGGCGGCCTGGTCGTACTGCATGAACACGAGGTTCCAGATTTCCAGAAAGCGGTCGCAGTCGCATTTGCCGATGCCGCAATCCGGTCCGCAGCTCATTTCCTCGCCCTGGTCGATGTGCACTTCAGAGCAGGGACCGCAAGGGCCGGTGTCGCCCATGGACCAGAAGTTGTCCTTATCTCCCAGGCGGTAGATGCGTTCCTGGGGCACTCCGGCCACTTTCTGCCAGAGTTTTTCGGCCTCGTCGTCGTCTTTGTAGACGGTGATGTAGAGCTTTTCCTTGGGCAGACCCAGTTCTTCCGTCAGGAACTGCCAGCAAAACCGGATGGCGTCTTCCTTGAAATAGTCGCCGAAGGAGAAGTTGCCGAGCATTTCAAAGAAGGTGTGGTGCCGTGCCGTGCGCCCCACGTTTTCCAGGTCGTTGTGCTTGCCGCCCACGCGCAGACACTTTTGGGAAGTGGTGGCGCGTTTGTAGTCACGTTTTTCCTGGCCCAGGAAGGTCTTTTTGAACTGGACCATCCCTGCGTTGGTGAACAGCAGGGAGGGGTCGTCCTTGGGTACCAGGGGCGAGGAATGCACACGGGTATGGCCGTTTTGTTCGAAATATTTCAGGAAACGTTCGCGGATTTCAGCAGCTTTCATGGGTTGTCGTCACTCCGATGAGAAGGGGAAGACCGGGCGGAGTTTCCCGCGCCCGGTCCCGTATTGAATGGTTGGCGTTATTTTTTCGACCCCTGGTCTTGTTCGTCCTTGGCCTTTTCGTCGGTCTTGGCTTCGGTCTCTACGGATTGGGCGGCCGGAGCCTCATGATCTTCAATGCCGAGGTGTTCCAGGAGTTTGCTTCGTATTTGCGCGGCCAGGTCCGGGTTTTGTTGCAGGTACTGGCGGACGTTTTCCTTGCCCTGGCCGAGGCGCTCGCTGCCAAAGGCGAACCAGGCGCCGGATTTGTCCACGATGCCCGCTTCCACGCCCATGTCCAGCAGTTCGCCCTCGTGGGAGATGCCGGTGCCGTAGAGCACGTCGAAAATGCCTTCGCGGAAGGGCGGAGCGACTTTATTCTTGACCACCTTGACGCGGGCGCGGATGCCGAACACCTCGTCCTTGTCCTTGAGGGTCTGGATGCGGCGGATATCCATGCGCAGGGAGGCGTAGAACTTCAGCGCGTTGCCGCCGGAGGTGGTTTCCGGGCTTCCGTAGCCGGTCATGCCGATCTTCATACGAATCTGGTTGATGAAGAGCACCACGGTGCGGGATTTGTGGATGGAACCGGTGAGCTTTCGCAGCGCGTGGGACATGAGCCGTGCCTGTCCGCCCACTTGCGTCTCGCCCATGTTGCCTTCCAGTTCGCTTTGCGGAATCAGGGCGGCGACCGAGTCGATGACCACCACGTCCACGGCGCCGGAGCGTACCAGCAGGTCCGCGATGTCCAGAGCCTGTTCGCCATAGTCGGGCTGGGAGATGAGCAATTCGTCGGTTTTGACGCCCAGCCGCTTGGCATAGGTGATGTCCAGGGCGTGTTCCGCGTCAATGAACGCGGCGGTGCCTCCCTTTTTCTGGGCCTCGGCGATGATGTGCAGGGCCAGGGTGGTTTTACCCGAAGACTCCGGCCCGTAAATTTCGGATACGCGGCCACGGGGGATGCCGCCGACGCCCAGGGCGATGTCCAGGGCGATGGATCCGGTGGGGATCACCGGGATGGCTTGGTGGGCATCCTCGTCCATGCGCATGATCGAGCCTTTGCCGAACTTGCGTTCAATGGTGGTGATGGCGGTTCCCAGGGCTTCTTTGCGAAGCTCTTCCGGGTTGGGTTTTTTGGCGGCCATGCCTCTCCTCCAGGGGGTGCGTTCAATGGTTGAGCAGACGAGGGATAGCAGATAGCGCGGCCAGCGGCAACCGCGACGCAGGAGGGTGGCTCCGGGGGCGGAAGCCTGATTTCCTCGGGGTTGGCGGACTCGACAGGTGGACCTTTTTTGTGTATATGATCAAAAATTTTCATTGTGCCGAAGCGCACCACGGGAAAGAATGCAATGCCTGTGGAGGTGGCAGATTTCATGATTCGCAGAATTTCAGTCCGAGACCTCAGGCCGGGCATGTTCGTCACGGCTGTGGCGGACGGCTGGGTGCCGCTTTCCCAAGGCGTTTCGGGCATTCCCGGGTATGTTCACAGTGCCGATGAAATTCTGGCCCTGGCCCGGCAGGGGTATCGCGAAGTGTTCGTGGACATGCGGGCCGCTGTGTCGGGCGGTCGGCGTGTGTCCCGCTTCACCGACGGCAACGCCCAAGCCCGGGATTTGGACCGGGAGCTGGAGCGTCTCCCGGATGGGCAGCGGGGAACGGTGATTTCTGCCCAGCGGGATGATCCCATGGGAGAACAACTCGACGCCCGGGTTCGTATGGTCCGGGCCTGCTATGGCGAGACTCTGCGCGTGGTGGGGGAGTTGTTTACCGCCGCGGCCCAGGGGCGATCCGTACGCATGAGTCTGGCCCGGGAGGCCGTGCAGCTGGCTCTGGACACGGTGCCGAATGATTCCGCGGCCTGGTTCTGGGCGGCCCGACTGGAACAATATGGAGCGTGGCTGCACGTGCATTCCGTGAATGTGTTTGCGCTCTCGCTCCAGTTCGGGCTGGACCTGGGCTTGAAGCGGGAAGCCTTGACCTGCCTGGGCGTGGCCGCCCTGTTGCACGATGTGGGGCAGACCCGTCTGCCTGTGGATCTAATGGGCCGGCGCGGACCGTTTACCGATGATCAGGAACAAATTTTCCGGACGCACTGCGCGGAGGGGGAAGCGTTGCTGCGCCAGCAGCCGGATGTCCCGCCTTCCGTGTTGCGGTCCGTGCGTGAGCACCATGAACGGCACGACGGCAAGGGCTACCCGGACGGGCTGGCCGGGGATCGGCGCGGTCTGTTCGGCAGGATATTGGCTCTGGCGGATGCCCTGGAACGCATGATGGGGACGGGAAGCCAAGGGGAACGGGTATCCCCGGCCCAGGCCGTGAACCTGCTCTATGCCGGGCGCGGGCGCGCTCATGCGGAAGAGGATCTGGAACGGTTCATCCGTTTTGCCGGTGTGTTTCCGCCGGGTTCCATGGTCCGGATCTCGGACGGCCGCTACGGCATGGTCTGGCGGCATGATCCGGAGCATCCCCTGTCCCCGCTGGTAAATGTGGCCTATGACGAAACGCGGCGTCCCATTTCGCCCGTTCGCGTGCCGCTGGCTGCGGAAGGTCTGCGTGCGGAACAGGCCATGCGCGTCCAGTTGGAGCAAACCCATCCCCAGCGACTCGCTCCCGCCTGATGACCTGCGGCGGCAGGCTGCACCCCTCCTAAAAAACGGCAATATGGGCCGCTGCTTCAATCCTTTCCTGTTTTTTCATCCGGGAACAAGCTTCCAATCATCTGCTTTTACTTCTTGGTTTAGTCTCTACCGGCTCGTCTCGCTGGCTTTTTCAGAGGGCGAATAGCTCCCCCTTGTCAAGGGAGGAACTTCTTCCTTTTATTCTTCTTTTTCTTTCCCATTTTATCCCGCAAAAAAAACAGGGGTAGACTGTCGGGAATCCCGGCGTACTTCACGTCGGGCAACCGTACAATAGAGGGAGAAGACGAATGAATGGAAAGTACACCCTGCACCTGGAGCACGGCAGACAAGGTCGGGTACGTGTAAAGAATGAGACCGTGAATAGCTGTTCGGTCCGTTGGGAATACTGTTACGATGCAGCCGGTCGGCTGGCTGAGGTTCGCCGTGACGGCTCCGGAGTGGAACGCTATATCTATGACAGCAACGGCCGACGAGCTGAGGATTATGTTCCCTTACGAGGCCAGAGGGATCGCGTGTTTCGTTACGGTGCGGATAATCGCCTGCTTCAGGCGGGTGAGGCGCAGTACGCGCATGATAGCCGTGGTTTCCGCAGTCGGCGGGTAACGCTGCACGGCGAGACGCGCTATCACTATGCCCCTGACTATCGTCTCCTGGCCGTGGAACTTTCGGACGGGCGCGTCGTGGAGTATTCGCACGACAGGCAGGGGCTGCGTACCGGAAAATACGTGGACGGCATGCCGGTTGAACGGTTTCGTTGGCATGACCGCGCACATCTGGCGGCTTGGTCGCATGTGGATATGGCGGACGGACAGTGGCTGGACGTTATCTATGACCGTACTGCTCGACCTCTGGGGCTGGCGTCGCAACGTCGAGGGCAACCCTTTGTAATGTATTTCTATACGGATCAAGTCGGCAGTGTACGAGTGGTTGAACTTTCGACCGAAGGCATGGTAAAAGAAATCTTGTATGATGCCTTCGGCAACGTGCTGCACGACGGCAACCCCTGCCTATGCTCCCCTTTCGGGTTCGCGGGCGGCCTGCACGACCCGGACACCGGCCTTGTTCGCTTTGGTTGGCGTGATTACGACCCGGACACCGGCCGGTTCACTGCCCAAGACCCCATGGGCGCGGCGGGCGGCGATCCGGACTGGTACGGATACTGTCTTGACGATCCGGTCAATGGGGTTGACCCTTGGGGGCTGGAAGGTGAGTTTTGGGGAGGAATGAAAAGAATCGGGGCCGGACTCGGAGAATTGTGGGACAAGGCTCCTGCGGGCATCGGTGAGGCCGTTACCAAAGGGAGAAAAGGCGCTGGAGAGGCATTGAGCAAGACGGCGGATGCCTTTACGACCAACAGCGATTTGCAAAAATATACGGCGATTGCCTTGGGAGCCGGAGCGTTGCCCATTGCCGCGGCAGTCGGCACCACAGCAACACCGGCCATGGCTGCGGCTGCCATGCAGCACCCGGATAAGTTGGCGGCGGCGTCAAAGGCAGCAGCGGACTTTGCTTCGGGGGCATTTGACCCAGGGCCGCCACCTGCGTCTTGGTCTGGCTATTTGAGTGGCGCAGCCAACTATACGTATGACCAGTACAAAAAAGAGAAAAGAAGTGAGAATCAAGCTACCGGAAATTGCCTTAAGCGCGGCGCTGATTGCTGCAAGTACTGTGAATCTCACTTCAGAAGGAGACTCCTTTAAGGGGATTCCCGTTTACGACTGGGTTGCATATGTAGTCCTTGCTGGAGGTGTCGCTCTTCCCATTCTCGCTTGGTTCCTCCGCTCCCCATCCCGCAAACAGGAAAACGAGAAATAGAACAACCGCCCTACCGGATTGGCAGGGCGGTTTATTCATGCAAGCCGACGGACATTGAGGGTATTCGGGATACCATGGGCGCGGCGGG
>NZ_FUYC01000038.1 GCF_900167125.1 Paucidesulfovibrio gracilis DSM 16080 | reverse complement strand
GACCAATTCGTACTCAGCCATGACCATCTCCATTAAAAAGATACCGTCCCAACACGGGGATATATATCCCACCATGCACCCCAGCCGACTCATTCCCCCTTACCAGACCAAGGAACCATTGCCTAGCCGGAGAGAAAAAGAACTCGCGAAAACCAATGCCTTCGGCGACCAGGGGGAAAACCTTTCTGAAGAAAGGTTCTTCCCCCTGGACCCCCTTTCCAAAGACTTTTCCTTGCTCCAGGCCTGCGGCCTGTCGCGGTTATCGTTTTTTGCTTCATGCCCCCCCCTTTTTTCCCCCTCCCAAAGCAAAAGAACGGCCGAAGCCGTTCTTTTGCTTTGGGGCGCACCGTTGCCGCGAGTTTCGGGAGGGCGGAGCCATCCCGGAAATCGCGGCAACATGAGATCGCGTTGCCGCGCTGCTTTGCCTGTCCACCCCCAGACGTCTTCCCACCCCACGCCCCCGGCCGCGCGCAGCGCGAGACCGGTAAACGGGGGTCCAGGGGGCCGCGGGCCTCCTGGTCGCCGAAGGCCTGCCTTTCCGTCCAGCATTGCTAGGCCAAATTCAGGCCCAGGGCGTCCAGGTTCAGCGTGCCGGTGAAGACCAGGGTGGCCGCGCCTTGCAGATACGGTTGTCCTTCACGCATGAGCACGCCCAGCACTTCACCGCTTGAGGCGGTCACCTGAGCTTGGGCGGACGTCAGGCCCAGGGCGTGGGCGATAATTTGCGATGCTGCCGCGCCGGTTCCGCAGGCGTAGGTTTCATCTTCCACGCCCCGCTCGTAGGTACGGCAGATCAGGCTGGATTCGTCCAGCACCTGCACGAAGTTGACATTGGTTCCGGCGGGCTGAAAATGTTCGTGATATCGCAAGGCTGCCCCCATGGAGGGGACATTTACTTTTGACGCGTCCGGCACGAACACCACGGCGTGGGGAACGCCGCTATCCACAAAGTGAACTTCCACTTCCTGTTCCCGTCCGGCGGAATCCATAACCAGCAACGGCCGATGCAGGACCATGTCCTTTGGCGGTGTCAGTTGCACGCGCACCTGTCCGGCTTCCTTGCCTTCGGTGAACACCTCCGCATGGATGGGACCGGCATCCGTGCCAAAGACGTGGTTTTTCGGGGCTATGCCCAGGGAATGGGCCAGCCGCGCAGCGCAGCGGGAGGCATTGCCGCACATTTCCGCCCGGGAGCCGTCGTTGTTGTAGAAATGCCAGCGGTAATCCAGCTCCGAATCGGAAGGCGCGTCTTCCAGAAAAAAAATACCGTCCGCACAAACGCCGAAGGCGCGGGCGCAGGCTTTTTTTGCCCATTGTGCCATGTCGGATTGCGGTACGCGCACTTCGCGGTTGTCGATGGCCACAAAATCGTTACCGCACCCCTGCATCTTATAAAAAGGCACGGCTCTGCCCATCAGCTGCATATTCATACTCCTTTGCATCCCTTGTTTTTCACAGAGTCGGAGAGCCTCGTCAAGTTCCGGCGGGCCGCGCACTGCGGTGTCCACAACAAGGCCGCAAACAACACCGTTTTCATTTTTTCCGCAGTGTGCTAACAATGTCCTCAAAATACCGTGCCCCAAAGAAAAGGCGAGCTGCCCATCATGGCCAACGACAACGCACCATCCTCTTCGGGCGGTCAAAGCGCCCTGCTCATCGCCCTGGTTTACGCGGCGTGCGGATTCCTTTGGATTCTGCTCTCGGACCGCGCCGTGGAACTGATCATTTCGGATCCGGGTATGCTCGGCCTCGTGCAGACGTACAAAGGCTGGTTCTTTGTATTCGCCACGGCCGCGCTGTTGTATGTGCTTGTGCGAAGCTTGTTCAACAGGGTTATCCGTGCGCAGCGGACCCTGCACATGCAAACCGGGTACCTGCTCGACGTGATGCGCCGCTTGCCCCTGGCCGTGCAGGGCTATGACGAAGAACGACGCGTAGTGCTTTGGAACGAATCCAGCGAAAAGCTCTACGGGTATACGGAAGAGGAGGCTCTGGGCCGCCGCCTGGAGGATTTGATCATCCCGCCGGAACTCCGCGATGTCGTGGTGGAAAACGTCACCCGCTGGATCAGCGAGGATACGGTCATTCCTTCCGAGGAACTGACGCTCAGCCGCAAGGATGGCCGCGACGCCGAAGTTTTTTCCTCCCACATCATGATCCGCGAGCCGGAGGGCCGTCGGATCATGTTCTGCCTGGACGTGGACCTGGGGTTTCTCAAGTCGGTGCAGCGCGAACTGGAGGAAAAGGAGCGCATGCTCCGGCTCACGCTGGAAGGTACCAACGACGGAATATGGGATTATCATCTGGACACGGGCGAGGTTCGGTGCAGCCCTCGTTGGGCCAGGATGATGGGATTTGATCCCATGGCGGTGGAACGGCAGGGTTGCCGCTTTGCCGAGGGCATTCACCCCGAGGACCGGGACAGTGCGCGCCGGGCCATGGAAGACTACCTGCAGGACCGCTCACCCGAATATTCCACAAAATTCCGGCTGCGCCACCAAGACGGCTCCTGGCGATGGATCTACTCCCGAGGGCAGGTGGTGGAGCGCGACTCCATGGGCAATCCCCTGCGCATGGTCGGCGCGCATACGGATATCACCGAGCTGAAGCAGATCCAGCAAAATCTGCGGGAAGCCATGGAACGCGCCGAACATGCCTCCCAAGCCAAGAGCGAATTCCTGGCCAACATGAGCCATGAAATCCGCACTCCGCTGAACGGGCTTATGGGCATGCTGCAACTCATGGCCATGGACGAAACCCTGAACCCGGAAAACCGGGAGTATTTGGAAACCGCCCTTTCCTCGGGCCGGAGCCTGCTTTCCATCATCGGCGATGTGCTGGACTTTTCCAAGCTGGATGCCGGTGTCATGGACGTGGCCCGGGAGCCGTTCGAACTGGCCGACGTTCTGGAAACCGTCATGGCCAATTTCCTTGTTCCCGCTGAGGACAAGGAACTCATGTTGGAATTGGAGGTTGCACCTGGTGTTCCGCGTTTCCTTCTGGGCGATGCCGGGCGGTTGCGCCAAATCCTGTTCAACCTCGTGGGCAATGCGCTCAAGTTCACGGACAAGGGATCGATCAAAATTTCTGTTTCCCCGCTGTTGAGCCTGCCGGATACGGCGCGGGTGCTCTTCGTGGTGCAGGACACGGGCATCGGCATTCCCGATGACCGGATTGAGGACATGTTCGGGGCGTTCACCCAGGTGGACGGCTCCTATGCCCGCCGTTTCCAGGGAACGGGTCTGGGCCTGGGCATTGTCCGGCGGTTGGTGCAGTTGCTGGGCGGCGGTGTGACCGTGGATTCGGAATTGGGACAGGGTACGGCCTTTTACGTCAACCTGCCCTTTGGGCGGTTGGCCCCTGGGGAGCGCCCCGAACAGCGCCAGGTCAAGGAATGCCCCATGCCGGACTGCTCCTTGCAGGTGCTCATTGCCGAGGACGACCGCGTCAACCTGATCCTGGCCCAAAAAATGGTGGAACGCCTGGGGCATACCGTCACCACGGCCATGAACGGGATGGAGGCCGTGGAAAAATTGCGCAAGCAGCCTTTCGACTGCATCCTCATGGACGTGCAGATGCCGATAATGGACGGCCTTTCCGCCACAAAGGCCATTCGTGAGGACGAGGCGCTCGGCGCCATGCGCCGTATTCCCATCATCGCGCTCACGGCCCATGCCATGGCCGGACACAAGGCCAAGTTCCTGGCAGCGGGCATGGACGGATATCTCTCCAAACCCGTGGACATGGACGCGCTGAACCGCACCCTTTGCCAATTCCAAAACGAACTTCGTTCCGCGTGATCCTCTCCGAGCCGCGAATTTCCGGCCATCAAAGCCGGAAACAACCATTGCTGGACCGTTGGCCCGGCCTTGGCGTACACTCGCCACCGCCGGAGCACTACACATGAACATTGGAAAGTATAAAATTCTAGGACGATTGGGCCGTGGCGGCATGGGCGTGGTCTACAAGGCTGAACAGCCGGTCACGGGCCGCATCGTGGCGCTGAAGCTCTGCCGCCCCGCAGACATCCTCCTGGATATTGCCGGAGCCGACCGCATCCGCCAGTTGTTTTTGGAGGAGGCCCGGGCCATGGGACGGGCGCGCCATCCCAATATCGCGTCCGTGCTGGATACCGGGGAACATCCGCTTCCCGGCATCGGGACCATGCCCTTTTTTACCATGGAATATTTCTGCAACAATCTTGGGCTGGTCCTGGGTGAGGAATACGAAGCCCAGCAACACACCCGGCTCCTGGCCGTACCCCGCGCCCTGGACATCTGCCGCCAAACCCTCGAAGCCCTGCGCCGGATGCATCATGACGGCATGATCCACCGGGACGTGAAACCGTTCAACATCATGCTCACGGACGAAGGGCGCGTCGTGCTCATTGACTTCGGACTTTCCCGTTTGCGCGGGGAGGAACCAACGGCGCGGCCTCGCGGCATGGTCGTGGGGTCGCCGTTTTATGCGGCCCCGGAGCAGGAGGCCGACCCGGAGCAGGCGGACGCCCGTGCGGACCTCTATTCCGTGGGCGTCCTGCTCTATCGCGCCCTTACCGGACAGCTGCCCGGATCCTCGCTCCCCTCGGTTTCCCCACTGCGTGAGGAGCTGGATACGCATTGGGACGCCGCGTTTGCGACCCTTTTACACCCTGATCCCGCAAAACGACCACAAACCGCTGGCCACGCCCAAGCCCTGCTGCACGGCCTTGAAGCGCATTGGCGGCAACACCGCACCGAGGTCTGCGCGCTCCACGACCCGGCCCTGCCTGCACCGTCCGGCCCGCCCCGCGCCCGGCCCGCCCGGGTGCGGCCCAAGCAGGCTCTGGAATTTTTCCGGCTGGATCCGCTTTGGCGTCCCCGGCACTCCACGGCCAATCGCATCGAACCCCTGGACCACACGGACGGGGCGCTCCTGGACCGCGCCACAGGCCTGCTCTGGCAGGGCCGGGGAAGCGAATTCCCTCTGGATTACGCCCAGGCCCAGGAATACGTGGCTCAACTGCGTTCCGTACGTTCCGCCGGTCGGGACGGGTGGCGGCTGCCCACCGTTGACGAACTCGCGACCCTGTTTCTGGATCGGGCCGAACCCGGCTCCTTTTGCCTGGATCCCGCCTTTGGTTCGGACAAGGCCCGGCTCTGGAGCGCGGACCAGGCCTCGTATACAGCGGCATGGTACGTGGATGCGGATATGGGATTCGTGGGGCGGCAGGATCACACCTGCGCCTTTTACGTTCGCGCTGTTTGCGCTATGAAGTCGGCATGAAGCCACTCACCTGCGGAAAAATCGACACCAGCGGCGCGGAACGCTACGCCCACGGAGGCGATGTCCGTGTTTTGGCCCAGCACGCAGGCTGCGAGGTGCGGGAGCTGGACGATTTTTCCGCCAGCCTCAACCCGCTCGGCCCGCCCTCCTGGCTGGAACGCGAGCTGGCCCGGGCCGCTCTGGACGTCACAGCCTATCCGGACCCCACCAGCCGGGACGTGTGCCTGGCTGCCTGTGAGCTATACAAAGTGTGGCCCACCCAGGTCTGCGCGGGCAACGGAGCATCCGGGCTGTTTCCCGTGGCCGTGCGTGCCGCAGTCCGGGACGGCTTTCAGCGGGCGGTTATCCCCGCCCCCAGCTATGCGGATTATGAACGGGCTTGTGAACTGGCCGGCATGCGGACAGAATTTTTTCCCCTGGACCCGGAACAAGGTTTTGCTCCGGACTTTCGCGAACTGGAATCGCGCCTGAACGCCCCGGCCCTGATCTTTCTCTGCTCTCCCAACAATCCCACCGGGAACGTGCTGGACGCGACCCGGGTGCGTGAGTTGGCCGAATCCCATCCCCAATGCCGATTCCTGGTGGATGAGAGCTTCGCGGATTTCGTTCCCGGCATGGACCGCCTTGTGCGGAAACGGCCCGACAACCTGCTGGTCATCCATTCCCTGACCAAATTTTTCGCCATCCCTGGCCTGCGCCTGGGGCTGGCCTTTGGCGCGCCGGAATTGATCCTGCCGTTGCAGAAGTCCCAGCCGGAATGGAGCGTCAACGTGGCGGCCCAGCGGGTGGGAGCCAGCGCCCTGCGCGATTTGCCCTACCAAGCCGCGACCCGGGCCGAGGTGCAGCGCCTGCGGGAGGATCTGGAACTGGGCCTTGGGTTCGTGCCGGGCATTCGGGTATTCCCCTCCCAGGCCAATTTCCTGCTCTGCCGCATCGAACGCCTGGGGCAAAACGTGCGCCCCCTGTTTGAAAAACTCCTCTCCCAGCGCATTGCCATCCGGCCCTGCGCCAATTTCCGGGGATTGGACGACCGCTACTTCCGCGTGGCCGTGCGCACCCGCGAACAAAACCAACGCCTCTGCAACGCCCTGGAAGTCTATTTCGGCCTACGCAAGCCCACGCGCGTGGTCAAAAAGCGCCGCACCCCGGCCATTATGCTGCAAGGCACCTGTTCCAATGCAGGAAAAAGCGTGCTGGCCGCGGCCCTGTGCCGCATCTTTCTGCAGGATGGACTGTCCGTGGCCCCGTTCAAGGCGCAAAATATGTCCCTGAATTCCTTCGTCACCCGTGACGGACGGGAGATGGGCCGCGCCCAGGTCACCCAGGCCATGGCCTGCCGCCTGGAACCTGATGCGCGCATGAATCCGGTACTGCTCAAACCCGGCAGCGACACCGGTTCCCAGGTCATCGTCAATGGACGGCCCGTGGGCAACATGAATGTCGGCGAATACGTGCGCTACAAACCCCGGGCCTTTGAACAGGTCCAGCAGGCGTATGACTCCCTGGCCGCGGAACACGACGTCATCGTCATCGAGGGCGCGGGCAGCCCGGCTGAGATCAATCTCAAGGCCCATGACATCGTGAACATGAAAATGGCCGAATACGCGGACGCCAACGTGCTGCTCGTGGGCGACATCGACCGGGGCGGGGTGTTCGCGGCCCTGGTGGGCACCATGGACCTGCTCGACGAACCCGAACGCCGACGCGTTGCCGGGTACGTGCTGAACCGCTTTCGGGGCGACCCCCGCCTGCTGGATCCGGCCCTCTCCTCCATGGTCACCATGACCGGCAAGGAAGTGCTCGGCGTGGTCCCCTACATCCACAACCTGGGCCTGCCCGAAGAGGATTCCGTCTCCTTCAAGGCCGGCGAACACGGCATCAGCGTGGCCAAACACGAAACCACCGTGGATGTGGCCTGCATCGACCTGGGACACATTTCCAATTTCAACGATCTTGACCCCCTGCAACAGGAACCGGACGTGACCCTGCGCGTCGTACGCACGCCTCACGAACTGGGACAACCCGATGCCGTGATCCTGCCCGGCAGCAAAAGCACCGTGGCCGACATGCGCCAACTCAAAGGCGCGGGCATGCTCGCGGCCCTGCGCGCCCTGCCGGAAACCACGATCCTCGTGGGCATCTGCGGGGGATTCCAGATGCTTGGTACGCAGATCGCGGACCCCTTGGGCCTGGAAAGTGGGGAACCCGGCCCGGAAAATATCGTGGATGGCTTCGGCTTTCTCGACCTGCGCACGGCCCTGGCTCCCGAAAAAACCCTGCAACGCACCCTGGGAACGCATCTGCCCTCGGGACACGGCGTGTTCGGCTATGAAATTCATCACGGACGAACACAGCCCCTTTCCCAAAACGTGGTCCCCGTGCTGCGGGACACCCACGGTAACGACCTGGGCTACGGCCTGCCCTCGGGCCGCGTCTGGGGAACCTACCTGCACGGCGTGTTCGACGATGACGGATTCCGGCGCTGGTTCGTGAACCACCTGCGCGGCATTCGCGGACTCGAACCGCTGCACGCGGACCTGGGCGCGGACTTTGGCCTGGAAACAGCCCTGGACCACCTGGCCGCCGTGGTGCGTGAACACCTGGACATGCCCGCAATATACCGTTCCCTTGGATTCGCCGAACAGGCCAGCCTGCTGCGCTGAAGGCGAGGGAAGAGCAATGCCTTCGGCGACCAAGGGGAAAACCTTTCTGAAGAAAGGTTCTTCCCCCTGGACCCCCTTTCCAAAGACTTTCCCTTGCTCCAGGCCTGCGGCCTGTCGCGGTTATCGTTTTTTTGTTTTGTTTTATCTCCCCCTTTTCCCCTCCCCAAAAGCAAAGGAACGGCTCCGGCCGTTCCTTTGCTTTTGGGGGCGCACCGTTGCCGCGAGTTTCGGGAGGGCGGAGCCATCCCGGAAATCGCGGCAACATGAGATCACGCTGCCGCGCTGCTCCGCCTGCCCACGTCCAGACGTTCTCCCGCCGCATGCCCCCGGCCGCGCGCAAGCGCGAGACCGGTAAATGGGGGTCCAGGGGGCCGCGGGCCTCCTGGCCGCCGGAGGCATGCCGTTTCGTCCAGCGGAGGAAACATCGGTTCACCACTTGACGAACCATGCCATGGCATGCTT
>NZ_FUYC01000037.1 GCF_900167125.1 Paucidesulfovibrio gracilis DSM 16080 | reverse complement strand
TAGCTCCAGGCCTGCGGCCTGTCGCGGGTATCGTTTTTTTGTTTTGTTTCATCTCCCCCTTTCCCCCTCCTCAAAAGCAAAGGAACGGCCGGAGCCGTTCCTTTGCTTTTGGGGGCGCACCGTTGCCGCGAGTTTCGGGAGGGCGAAGCCATCCCGGAAATCGCGGCAACATGAGATCACGCTGCCGCGCTGCTCCGTCTGCCCACGCCCAGACGTCCTCCCGCCGCATGCCCCCGGCCGCGCGCAAGCGCGAGACCGGTAAATGGGGGTCCAGGGGGCCGCGGGCCTCCTGGCCGCCGGAGGCAATGCCTTTCTAGCTGGCCATTACTCTCCCAACAGCGCGTTCACCAACGCGGGGATGGTGTAGTCTTCGGGCTGCAAATCCGCATCAAATCCATGTTTTTGGAGGGTTTGGGCTGTGATGGGACCGATGCAGGCCAACTTGGCCTTGTCCGGATGCGCGGCCTTGTATTCCCGTAGCCGATCCGCATCCACCAGGGTGAAAAAGTTGTCCACAGTGCTGGAGCTGGTAAAGGTCACGTAATCCAGCTTGTCCTGATCCATGGCCTGGAGAATCTCCGCATCATCGGCCTGGGAAAGCATGGTCTCGTACACGGGCAGCACCTGCACTTCGGCACCGGCCTTGACCAGCTCTTCGGGCAGCACTTCCCGGGCCACCTTAGCGCGGGGAATGAGCACCTTTTTCCCGGCGATGCCGCGTTCGAGCAAGCCGGAAACCACGTGCTCGGCTACGTATTTTTCAGGTACAAAATCCGGATTTATGCCCCGTTCACGCAGGGCGTCTGCCGTGGCCGGGCCAATGGCCGCCACCTGGAGTCCGCCGAAGACGCGGGCATCCAGACCAATTTCCCGCAACTGGTTCCAGAAGTGTCTGACCCCGTTCACCGAGGTGAAGATCACCCAATCCTGCATGGGCAGACGGAGAATAGCGTTTTCCACCACTTCGTAACTGTCCAGAGGCTGAATGCGGATGGTGGGGAATTCATAGACATGGGCGCCGTGGTCGGCAAGGGTTCGCACCAATCCGCTGGCCTGTTCCCGGGCGCGGGTCACGACCACGCCCTTGCCGAGCAGGGACCGTTTTTCAAACCAGGCCAGCTTGTCGTGCAGGCTGCAGACCCCGCCCACCACAATGATGGAAGGCGCTGCAAACCGGCGGCGCTCGGCTTCCGCGGCCACGCTGTCCAGGGTGGACACGAAGCTTTGCTGTTCGGCGCGGGTTCCCCAGCGCACCAGGGATACGGGGGTCTTGGGATCCCGCCCGCCCTTGATGAGTTTTTCCGCGATCATGGGCAGATTTTTCACGCCCATATAGAAGACCAAGGTGCTGGTGCTCTGGGCGTACACGTCCCAATTGTGGCCGCTCTGCTCCTTGGTGGGATCCTCATGGCCGGTGATGAAGCAGACGCTGGTGGTGTGGTCGCGGTGCGTCACGGGAATGCCCGCATAGGCCGGGGCAGCCACGCCCGCGGTGATGCCGGGCACCACCTCGAAATCCACGCCCGCTTCCACCAGTTCTTCGGCTTCTTCGCCGCCGCGTCCGAATACGAACGGATCCCCGCCCTTAAGCCGGGCCACGGAACGGCCGCTCCGGGCTTTTTCCACGATGAGTTCGTTGATCTTATCCTGCGGCAGGGTGTGGTCCCCGCCTTTTTTGCCCACGTAAATAATCTCCGCGTCCGGGCGGGCGTATTCCAAGAATTCCTTGTTGGCGAGGTAGTCATAGACCACCACGTCACAGGTTTCGATGAGTTGTTTGGCCCGCACCGTAAGCAGGCCGGGATCGCCGGGTCCGGCGCCGATGAGATACACTGTGGACATGGGTTCGCTCCTCCGGCGTTGTCGGGTTCGCACGCGGCGTTCAGCCTGGTTGCCTTGCACGGATCCGCCCCGGGCGCAGGATGGGGATCAAGGCCCGGGGCTGATCATCGGCTCGGCATGCCGCGAAACGGCCCGAGATTGGAATCGGTGCTATTGCATCACGCTCTGAATGCGCTCACGCAGGGCCGCGAGCTTGTCGCGTTCTTCCCGCATGGTGTCGCGCTTGGCTTTTTCCTTTTCAACCACTTCGGCCGGGGCATTGTTCACAAAGCCCTGGTTGCCGAGCTTCTTTTCCACTCCGCCGAGGTCTTTTTCCAGCTTGGTGAATTTTTTGTCCAAGCGGGCCAATTCCGCTTCAAAATCCACCTTGCCTTCCAGCGGCATGTAGATTTCATTGCCGCGCACCACAGCGGAACCGGACGCCTTGGGCGCGGTCAGATCGGGCCGGGCCTCCACATTGTCGATGCGGGCCAGGAAGCGGATCAGCTCGGTATTGACCTCAATCACGGTCTTATCCTGGTCGGAAACCGTGCGCACGAGCATATCCAGCTTGACCTGCGGCTCGATGTGCAGTTCGGTGCGGATGTTGCGGGCTGCGGAAACAATGCCCTGGAACAGTTCCATGGCCTCCACCACCTCGGGGCGGCGGCACTCCTCGCGGCGAACAGGGGACGGAGCCGTGGCGATGTCCTCCACCGGGGTGCCGGGCAGCACGGACCAGATTTCCTGGGTCACGAACGGCATGACCGGATGCAGCAGGGTCAGGGTCTCGGCCAGCACCGTGCGCAACACTTCCTGGGTCGCGGCCTTGGCCTGCTCGTCCTCGCCATAGAGGGCGGGCTTGATCATCTCCAGGTACCAGTCGCAGAACTCGTTCCAGATGAAACGGTACATGGTCTGGGCGTATTCGTTGAAGCGGTAGCTTTTCAGCGTCCGGTCCACCTCGTCCTTGACCTCTTCGATGCGGTGCAGAATCCACTGGTTGGCCAGGCCGGAAGCCTGGGCCACGTCCGGGGTCTGCTCCGGCGCCTGCTCGGGCAGATTCATGAGCGCGAACCGGGCCGCGTTCCAAATCTTATTCACAAAGTGGCGGTAGCCTTCGATACGGGCTTCGGAAAGCTTGATGTCCCGGCCCATGGCCGCGAAAGCGCACAGCGTGAAGCGGGTGGAATCCGTGCCGTACTTGTCCACCATCTCGATGGGATCAATGACGTTGCCCGTGGACTTGGACATTTTCTTGCCGTTCTCGTCGCGCACCAGGGCGTGGATATACACGTCATGGAAGGGGATCTCATCCATGAATTGCAGCCCCATCATCATCATGCGCGCCACCCAGAAGAACAGGATGTCGAACCCGGTGATGAGCACGGACGTGGGATAGAACGTTTCCAGCTCGCGGCTCTTGTCCGGCCAGCCCATGGTGGAAAACGGCCACAAAGCCGAGGAGAACCAGGTATCGAGCACGTCCTCATCTTGGGAGAGATTCGAGGAACCGCACTTGGTGCAGGTGGTGGGATCGGTCTCGGCCACGATCAGTTCGCCGCACTCCTCGCAGGTCCAGGCCGGGATGCGGTGGCCCCACCAAATCTGGCGAGAGATGCACCAATCGCGAATATTGTCCAACCACTCATAATAGGTCTTGGTCCAGTGCTCCGGGTAAATCTGGGTTTTGGACGGCACAGCGGCCCGGGCCTTTTCCGCCAGTGGCTTCATGGACACGAACCACTGCGTGGAAACATGCGGCTCGATCACGGACTTACAGCGATAGCACACGCCCACTTTATGTTCGTGTTCCTCAATGCGCACCAGGTGTCCGGCGGTTTCCAGCTCTTCAAGAATCAGCTTGCGCGCTTCAACCGCGGACAGACCTTGGTACTGCTCGGGTGCGTTCTCGTTGATGTTGCCGTCCTCGTCCAGCACGGAAAGCACGTCCAGGCCGTGTTTGCGGCCCAGTTCCCAGTCGTTCATGTCGTGCGCCGGGGTGACCTTCAGGCAGCCCGTGCCGAATTCGATGTCAACGTATTTGTCCCCGATGATGGGCAATCGGCGACCCACCAACGGCAGCACGGCCTCCTTGCCGATAAGCTGGTTGAAGCGGTCGTCCTCGGGGTTCACGGCAATGGCGGTATCCGCCAGCATGGTTTCCGGGCGCGTGGTGGCGATGGTCAGATCGCCGGAGCCGTCGGCCAGCTCGTACCGGACATAGTGCAGCTTGCCGGGTTTCGGCTCGTGCTCCACTTCGTCATCGGCCAGGGCCGTGTGGCAGCGGTTGCACCAGTTGATGATGTAATCGCCCTTGTAGATCAAACCGGCCTTATACAGCTCCACAAAGACCTTGCGCACGGCTTTGGCGCGCTGGTCGTCAAAGGTGAAGCACTCCCGTGTCCAATCCACGGACGCGCCCATGCGCCGGATCTGATTCAGGATGGTGCCGCCCTTGTCCTCACGCCAGGTCCAGACACGCTCCAAAAATTTTTCCCGTCCCAGGTCGTCGCGGGTCAAACCTTCTTTCTTCAACTCGCGCTCCACCACATTCTGGGTGGCGATGCCCGCGTGGTCCGTTCCCGGAATCCAGAGCACCTTGCGGCCGCGCTGACGCTGGTAGCGGCACAGCACGTCCTGAAGCGTCAGGTTCAAGGCGTGGCCCATGTGCAAAACGCCGGTTACGTTGGGCGGCGGAATAACGATGGAATACGGATCGCCCTCGGCGTCCATGTCCGGCGTGAAGGTCCGGTTCGCTTCCCAGTGCTCGCTCCACTTCGCTTCCACATCCCCAGGCTCGTAGCCTTTGGCCAATTCGGGCTTGCCCATTCTCGCTCCTTGCAACGCAATACAATACGGTATGCCGACCCGCTTTTTCCAGCGGCGGGCCGGGAAGATCGACGCTCCCGCAGGGTGGTGCGGCGCAACTGCCGCTTGCCAGCATACGCCAACGCCTGATAGCGTCCGCACAATCACCTTTGGGGCATCGACATGTCAATCATCTACATCTATTGGGACGAATCGCACTTTTGGGGACTCATGGCCCGCCGAGCGCTGCTCTCCTGGGGAGTGCGGCACCGTTTCGTGCGAGGAAATGAGATAGCCCACGGACTGCTTGCTGACAACCCCCCCGACCTGCTCCTGGTTCCAGGGGGATGGGCGCGCGGCAAGGCGGACCGGCTCGGTCCCGACGGGTTGAATGCGGTACGGGATTATGTGCACGGCGGCGGCTCGTATCTCGGCTTTTGCGGCGGCGCGGGCCTGGCCCTGCGGGACGGCGGCCTGGGATTGTGTCCCTGGCAGCGACGCGGATTCACGGACCGGATGCAGCATTTTCTCTCCGGCCACGTGCTGATGAACTGCCTTGAAGACCATTCCCTGGTTCCCTTTGATCCCACAAGCCAACCCCTGCTCCCGGTCTGGTGGCCGGGCCGATTCGAGCCTGACGGCGGCGACGTTGACGTGCTGGCCTCCTACCTGGAACCCGGGCCGGATTTTTGGGTGGCGGATCTGGCATTGCGCAGCCTGCCCGAAGGAACCTTGACCGATTGGGAAGCCCTCTACGGTATGCGGGTGCGCCCGGCATTCCAGGGGCAGCCCTGCGTGCTGACCGGCACCTTCGGCAAGGGGCGATATGTGCTCAGCTACGCCCACCTGGAAACCCCGGCCTCCCCGGATGCCAACCAGTGGCTGGGACACCTGCTCTTACAGCTCGGCGGCATTGAGGTTCCCAAAACCACCCTCCCGGCCTGGGACGTTTCCGCCCTGCCTGTGGATCGCGATGACCCGGCCCTGTTGGATGCCCGGGACAGGCTTTTGCAACTGGCGCGTACCGGCGTGGACAATCTTCTGCTGTTCTGGCGCACGCCCTGGCTGCTGGGCTGGCGTCGCGGCCTGCCCGGTGCCGCCCTAAACAGCCTGCTCTGCATGGTCTGCGAAGCGCTGGCCGCGCCGGAAACCGAATCCGCACGCACCTACTGGCAGGAGCATGGACCGCGCTTTGCCAAACGCATGGCCCTGTTTTCCGAAGGAGTTACCGGGTATCTTCTGGCCGAACGCCTTTCCATGACCGCGTTCTCCTGCAATCAGGACGGCCTGCCCGGTCTGCGGGAACAACGCGCCGCCCTGTTCGGCCACCCTCCGGCTGGCGGCGGCATGCACGCTCAACTCATGCATACCCTGGAAGAACTGCTCTGGCGTCTGTAACAGCCTGGCCGGCGTCGCCAAACCCGTTGCCCAGCTCTGAAATTTGTTCGGTTCCCAGACAGTTTTTGCTTCCAGATCCCATCGGCTCCTGAACAGCCCGGGCGTTCTATTTTTCTGCCGTTGGATTCGCTCTTTGGCTCTGCTCCACGCGGTATTCCCCGCCGCTTCCCATGTCTTCCCCCCACCGCGGTGAACAATGCTCCACTCCCGTAGATGCTGTTTATTATTCGTTGAGTCCTTGGCATCAAAACACATTTTCTCCGACGCCGGTTCCGTTTTTCGCATATTCTGTTGCACTTGTTGCGAAAAACCAACCGATAGCGTAAATCTGACAAACGAGGGAAAGCTGGTGTAATCTGCGTGGGCATGTATGGCTGATAAGCAACAGGGCAATTCCAATCCAGGCCGACAAAATCCGGACGCCAAAGTTCGATTTTGCCTGTCCAAGGATGGACTAAAATTGGGTGTGAGTCGCTACCTCCCACCGGATGCCGGTGGTCGCGAACTCACGCCTTCGCTGCTGCGTCAGCAATTGCAGGCCGCCGGGGTCCGAATCGACCCGGTTCCCGGCGCCGCCGAACGCATTGTGGAGCTGATCGAAAACGGACAGGATTTTCGCAAGGTGGTGTTGGTACGCGGCACTCCTGCTGAAAACCCCTCGCATGGCCATATTCAGCCTCTTGGCGATCTCCGCATGCCGGTGTTCAGCGGCGACATCATCGCCCGAAAAATTTCGCCCACCCAGGGAAAGGCAGGTCAAACCATTGATGGCCGCGCCCTGGAACCAACCGAACACATCGACGGGAAATTGCAGGACGTGAAGGCCAAGGCAGGCGATAACGTCATCTTCGACCCCACAGAACAGACATTCACAGCCAAAGTCTACGGCATTGCTTCCATCCGGCACAATGTGGTCTCGGTCAAGCCCGCCCTGACCCTGGATGATGAAGCCATCTACGTGGTGGGAACCATCTACCACAAAGATGCCATGGGACAGGAAATTACGCCGGAACGGTTTCAGCCGGAATTGGAACGGCTCGGCGTGCTGGTTCCGCCCTCCTCGGAAAGTATCGAGGAAGCCCTGGACATCGCCAGGAGCACCCGCCGACTGCAACACAACATCGTCATTGCCCAAGGCAAAGAACCCATCCCCGGCAAGGACGGCTGGCTCGAAATTCTCGTGGAACGCGAAGTGGACGATTCGCGGGAAGACGACCAGGGACGCATTGATTACCGCCACCGGGCCAGCCTGCCCATGGTCAAACCAGGTGATATGGTGGCTCGTGTACACGAACCCGAACCGGGCATCGGCGGCATTGATCTCTACGACAAAACCATCCCGGCCAAAGGGGGCAAACGCCTTTCCGTCAGCCCCGGCCAGGGCATCCGCCGACGCGGTGCCGACGGGTTCGAAGCCGTTGAACAAGGCCTGCTGCTTTACGAAAAAGGCGTTCTGTGGGTTAGCCCCATTCTTGTGGTTAAACGCGACGTGGGGCTTGCTACCGGCCATGTCCAGGCGGAATTCGGCTCCGTGCACATCCAGGGAAGCGTTGGTGCCAACATGCGCGTCAGCGCTCCGGAAAGCGTGGTGGTGACCGATGCCGTGGAAAGCGCCAGAATCCAGGCCGGAGCCGATGTGGAAGTACGCGGCGGCATTCTTATGCCCGACGGCGGCTACGTCCGCGCCGGAGGCAAGGTCATGGCCCAGTTCGCCACCAATGCACGCATCGAGGCGGGCGGCGACGTGGTCATCGGCAACAACGTCACCAACGCCACCATTGAAACCCTTGGCTCCTTTTTCGCCGTCAAAGGCAAAGGCGTGGTCCAGGGCGGCACCATCACCAGCCATCATAACGTGGAAGTGAACGAACTCGGCACGGAAATTGGCGTTCCCACCACCGTGGTTATTACGCAACGGCGACGCAACAATCTGCCCGCCCTTAAAGCCCGCGGAAAAATCAAACGAGAACTGGAACGCATCGCCGAACGCATCGGCACCGGCGAACCCAAGGCCATCCTCCAGGCGACCCCGCCCGCTCGACGTGAAGCCATGGCCGAAGTACTCAAATACCGCTTGCGCCTTGAAAAACGATTTCAAAAAATCAATGAATTCATGAAAAAGGATACAAAAAAACGACGGGAAACCCTTTCACGCTGCCGCATCAAAGTACGACGGCGCATCCACCCCGGCGTGACCATTAAAATCGGCGGCCGCGTCCTGGCCGTGGACCGGACCATCGACCGTAGCCAGATTTATTGGGACCATGTTTCTAAGAGCATCTTGATTACCCACTTATGATCGTTCCATCTTGAGCCTTCGGCGACCAGGGGGAAAACCTTTCTGAAGAAAGGTTCTTCCCCCTGGACCCCCTTTCCAAAGACTTTTCCTTGCTCCAGGCCTGCG
>NZ_FUYC01000036.1 GCF_900167125.1 Paucidesulfovibrio gracilis DSM 16080 | reverse complement strand
AGGGGGTCCAGGGGGAAGAACCTTTCTTCAGAAAGGTTTTCCCCCTGGTCGCCGAAGGCCGCCTTTTCTTGATCAATGGCGCTGGACAAGCCGGGGTTGATGGGGATAGGTCGAGCCATGCGTTACGACATGCCCGGGCCGGAGCCGGCCCAGCCCATAGGTGTTTTTGATTCCGGGGTAGGCGGTCTCACGGTGCTGCGCGCCTTGACGGCCCGACTGCCTGGTGAGGATTTTTTGTACCTGGGGGACACGGCGCGGCTGCCCTACGGAGCCAAAAGTCCGGCCTCGGTTTCCCGGTACGCCGTGCAGTGTGCGCGGGTATTGGCGGACCAGGGCGTAAAGCTCTTGGTGGTGGCCTGCAATACGGCCTCATCCGTGGCGTTGCCAGCCTTGCGGGAAAATTTCCCCGGCCTGCCCGTGCTGGGCGTAGTGGAGCCGGGGGCGCGGGCCGCGTGTGAACGCACGGACACGGGCCGCATCGCGGTGATTGCCACAGAGAGCACGGTACGGGGCGGCGCATACCACACCGCCATCCGGCGCATCCGGCCGAACGCGCAAATCCATTCCCTGCCCTGCCCGCTGTTTGTGGCCCTGGCCGAAGAGGGCTGGACCGATGGTCCCTTGGTGGAAGGCATTGTACAGGAATATTTACGTCCGCTGTTCGCCCGGTTTGGGGAGCAGGGACCGGACACGCTGGTGCTCGGCTGCACCCATTTCCCGGTGCTTTGCGCACCCATCGCCCGCGTGGCGGGATCAGGCGTGGCGGTCATTGATTCCGCGGCCACGGCCGCGGCCCAAGTGGCCGAATATCTGGATCAGGCGGGATTGCGACGGGGCAAGCAGGCCAATGCCGAGGAACGGGTCCGGTTTATGGCCACGGACGGTGCCGGACGTTTTGCGCGTGTGGCGGGCGTGTTTTTGGGGCAGGATCTGACACCGGAGCAAATCACCATCGTGGATTTGTAATCCGGCCCGGGTCAGCGTGTCAGCAAAGCCAGCCGCACCGCAAAATAGAGCATGGTGCCGCCGAGCAAGCGTGCAATCCAGGCTTTGGCCTTTGCCAAAACGCGGCGCACCGGGGCATGCGTGACCAACAGGGCCAACAGCACGAACCAGCCTCCCACCACCACGGCGCATTCCAGCCCGTACAGGGCGCGCACCTCCAGCGAAGCGCCGCTTGGCACGACCACGGAATAAAAGGCCAGAAAAAACAACGGCGCCTTGGGATTGAGCAAATTGCAGAAAAATCCTTGGGCAAAAGCAGTACGCATTTTCGTGGGACGTGGCGCGGTGTGGGAGCAGGTGTCCTGCCCAGCCGAAGCAGCGCGCAGACTTTGCACCCCGAGCCAGAAAAGATACGCGGCTCCCGCATACTTGACCATGGCAAAAAGCGTGGCGGACTGGGCAATGATCATGGCCAGCCCGAACAAGCTGTAGGAAAGGTGGACCAGCATGCTGCTGCCCACGCCCAGGGCCGTGCAACAGGCGGCCTGGCGGGAGTAGAGCAGGGAATTGCGCATGACCATGGCAAAATCCGCGCCCGGGGCCATGGCCGCCAAAAGAATAAACAGGGTCACGCCTAGAAATTCGAGCACGACGCCTCCACAACATTCTGAATTTTCAGCGCAATAGCACGGGATAACGGATCAGGCAACGTCGGCCGTCCAAGGACGTTCCCAAAACAGCAAGCTCCGGCACGCTTCAAAGAGCACACCCCATTGCGTACGGTAGGGACGCCTTGCCTTGAATGGTTCCCTTTCTAGTAGTGAAGGGGGGACCGGCCTGATCCGAAAAGACGGGCCAGCACCTGCCGCAAGTCCTTGCGGTCCACGGGCTTGGCAAGATAATCGTCCATTCCGGCCGCCAAAAAACTTTCCCGGTCGCCTTTCATGGCGTGGGCCGTCACCGCCACCACAGGCAGGCTGCGGCGCGCGGTTCCCAGTTCTCCGGCGCGGATGCGCAGAGTGGTCTCCGTGCCGTCCATGACCGGCATCTGCACGTCCATGAGTACGCAGTCCACTTCCTGCAATGCCAGGGTATCCAGCGCTTCCCGCCCATTGCCCGCTTCCAGCACGGTATGCCCCATGCCCTCTAAAAAGCGGCGCATGGCCAGCCTGTTGACCCGATTGTCTTCGGCAACCAGTACGCGCAGTCCGCGGGGTTCCGTGGCTGGCTGCGACGGATCCGGGGTGCATGGATCCTGATCCATTGCCGGAGCCACGCGAGCGGGCAGGAGCACCTCGGCGGCGGTTCCCCAGCCCGGTTCGGACCGAAAGCTGACCTGCCCCTCCATGATGTCCACCAACCGCCGGACAATGGAAAGCCCCAGCCCGGCACCGCCATAGGCACGAGTGGGCGAGGCGTCCAGCTGGCAAAACGGTTCAAAGCATTTGTCCTGCAAATCCGGATCAATGCCAATGCCCGTATCGCGCACCTCCAGCCGGATCATGTGCCGGTCTGACGAGGAGGATTGTCGGTTGTCCGAACCGTCCAACAGAGCCGCTTCCACGTCCACGCTGCCCTGATGGGTGAATTTCACGGCATTGCCCACCAGATTAAACAAGATCTGCCGCCATTTCCCGGCATCCCCCAGGAGCGCGTCCGGCATATCCGGCGAAACGTGCACGGAAAGCCGCACTCCCTTTTTCCGGGCCTCCTCCTGAAAGAGATCGCGAACGGAATTGATCATTGCCCGCGGGCAAAAGGCTTCCTCGCTGACCTCCAGGGAGCCGGATTCAATTTTGGAAAGGTCGAGCACATCGTTGATGACGCTGAGCAGGCTGCGTCCGGAATGCAGGGCCGTGTCCACGAATTCCTGCTGTTCTCCGTTCAAAGGCGTATCCCGCAAAATCTGGAGCATGCCCAGCAATCCATTCAGGGGGGTGCGGACTTCATGGCTCATGTTGGCCAGAAAACGGCTCTTGGCCCGGGAAGCGGTCTGGGCTGCGTCACGGGCCTGGACCAATTCCGCGGTACGATCGGCAATGCGCCGCCGCATGAGCATGTTCATGCCCGCCAGGAGCATGACCAGCAGCCCCGCGCCCGCGGACACGGGCAGCACCCAGGCTGGAAGTCCGGACGGAACCCCGCCGAACCAACGGGCCTGGGACTGGTGATAGGTGGAGTCCTTGTCGCGCATCATGGCGGATACCGCGGTATCCAGAGCGGGCAGCACACCGGCCGGATCGCCCGCAGGCGCGGCAAAGCGAAGCTCAATGGGGTTGTAGACCACCGGGGTACTGCTCACGCGGTAGTTCCAGGCGTTTTTCGTGCCGTAGATGCGGTTCAGCCCGCCCACGTCCGCGACATGATCCTCCAGACCGCGCAGCAAGTCCTCATAAGAGGAAAAGCGGACCACGGCGTAGGAGATACCGAATTCATCCAGCAGATTCTGAATCGCCTTGGCATGGGTATCCCCGTCGAGCACACCGAGCACCAGCCCGTCGATGTCCAGCAGGGATTGCACGTTGAGTCCCCGGCGGGCATAAATCTGGCCCCAGTTGGTGAGCAGGGTACGGGAGGAAAAGGAAAGAAAGGATTCGCGGGACTCTTCATGCGCCACGGCCGGAAGCAGATCGATTTTGCCCTGTTTCACAGCCGCAAACACATTGGCCCAGGTTCCGTGAACATATTGCAGCCGCCAGCCCTGGCGTTGGGCCACGCTTTCGAGCACGTCCACAAAAAAGCCGCCAGCCCCGTCCACGCCCACAGGAAAGATAATGGGCCGGTTGTCGTACACGCCCACCCGAATGACCCGAGACTCGGAAACCTTGACCGGCTCTTGCTGGGCCATGGCGTTCATGGGCATGCACCAGGAAAGCACCAGCCCGACCAGAACCAGGCCGAGCCGTACCCAGCGCGCCGGATTGCGCGGCCGCGTCCAGCCCCGGCCAGGCGCGTTTGGCCCTGCGGGGCAGGGGTGTGGTGTGTGTTCTCGCATCTTGCCGGACAGCACGGATCCTCCCAGTTTCAGAATGGTAGCACACCTGCGGAGGGCAGGGAAAGGCAATGGAGGGAGAATCGGGCCGGAACGTTGCTGTCCGGTCCCTGTTCCGGCGGGGTCAGATGTCCAGCAGCGCGGCCCTGGCCTGGCGGCGGCCAAACGAAAGCGCCTGGGATTCATCCCACATGAAGACGTCCACACTGCGGGAGAATCGTTTGTTCATCAGGTCGTTGATTTCAAAAATGCCCAGTCCTTCAATGCGGACCTTTTTGCCGAACACCCAGCCCTGGTCAAACAGGTCGCGGGAAACCGCGATGGTGCCGGTGCGTACCTTGCGCATGCTCGCGGCCACCAGGGGATCCGCGTCACACTGGTCTTCATGGGGGTTATATGCGGTGACCGTGACGGTTTTGACGCGCTTGCCCTCCAGCAGCCGCTTTTGCAGCGCCTGGGTAACGGCCAGCGTCCGGGTGGCGGTCTCCACCTGATATTCGGCCATGCGCAGGTCGCGCTCCAACGTATCAATGCGCTGGTCCTTGGCCTCCAGGCGTACGGCTTGCAGCACCACGCCCGCAACCAACAACGGAATACAGATAAATTTGATGGCTATGTTCATAAGGGAATACCTCCGAATGGGGAAACGGGCTATTACCCTTTCACCCATAGACCTGTCAATACCACGCAACCTTTTGAAATAGTGTACTATGCTATAAAATTGTCCGGTATTATGAATACCTTGCTTCCATGGTATAATCCGGGAGGCAAGCAAGCGCCCGCTTCAGGCCCGGCTCTGGCCTTTGGCGGGAAAATCCTCTACACCGCTTGCTGAACGCGCATATGGATTTCCCGCCCAGGACCGCTGAAATAATAACAGGCCGGGCGGCAACACCAGGCAAAAGGAGGACGCCATGGCCGAAACCGTGGATGAATTGACCGTAGCCTATGAGGAAGATGGACAGGAGATTGTCCGGGAGCTGGACAAGCGCATCCTTACCAAGGGCGCGTGGTCCACAATTTTGTTCCGCTACCAGGATCTGAACCGCACCAGCGGAGAATTCGGACCGGAAAAATACGTAATCCGCCGCTACCAAAAGGTGCAGGGCAGCTACCGGCCCAAGTCCAAGTTCGTGATCTCCAGCCCCAAGCAGGCCCGGCAGATCATGGATGCGCTCACCGAGTGGCTGGACCAGGCCGAGGGCGAAGACTAGCCCCAAACGCCGGGATCCTCGGCAGGTCGGGCGTAGTCGGCGTGCGGGACCAGGGAAAACCCGTTTTCTTATTTGAAAGCGGGCTTTTTTATTGCCGAAGCCCGGCCAGAAGACGTGCCGGAACCAGAAAGAGACCCAGGGCCGCGAGGATATCCGGGGCGATCAGGTCCGCGCCGTGCAAGGCGGCCATGGCCGCGCATTCGCCCTGCACCACGGCAACGCCCACGGCCGCGGCTTGCAGCATGAGCGCATCGTTGCGGCCATTGCCCACGGCCGCACAGTGTGTTGCACCAAGGGAACGCACCAGGGCGAGCTTGGCCTCATCTTCACCATTGCCGGAATCGCGGGGAATCGCCGGGCGTTTCAACACGGTGAGCCGCACGGGCAATCCGTCTAGGGCGCGGGCGCACCCGCCGTGCGTATCCGCCGTGACCACATGCAGGCTCAGTTCTCCGGCCAATCGGCGCAGATTCCCGGCCACCCCGGGCAGGAGCGCGCCGTCATGTGCCAGGGTGCCGTTGAAATCCAGCACCAGGTGCTCCAGGCTCAGGAAGCCAAATCCAGGAATGTCCAGCTCAAGCATGCACGTCCCCTTTTGATCCGGCAAACCCTGAAATGTTTTGGCCGGGATCAGTTCATGGCAAAACTTTCAATGCGTTTCTTGTAGGCCAGGACGCCTTTGACAATGCCTTCGGCAATGCGGCGGCGATACTTGGCGGATCCCAGATTGGCGGCGTCATGCCGGTTGGTGAGATAGCCCATCTCCACCAGCACGGCGGGCATTTTCGCGCCCATGAGCACATAAAACGGGGCGTGGCGGTGTCCGTGGTCGCGAATGCCGTATTTTCCCCGCACATGCCGCACCACGTTGCGCTGGATATCTTCGGCCAGGTCCGAGCTTTCCTCCACCTTGGAGTTGAGCACCAGGTCCGCAAGGATGAATTGCAAATCGCTGATCTGGTGCGGCTGGACACCGTTTTCCCTGGCGGCCACGCGCCGGGCCTGCTCCGAGGAGGACTTCAGGCTCAGGCTGTACGTCTCAAACCCCCGGATGGAGGACTTGCGAAAGGCGTTGCAGTGCAGGGAGAGAAACAGGTCCACCTTGGACATGTTGGCCATGGCCGTGCGTTCCTCAAGCGGCACAAACGTATCGTCCGTGCGGGTATAGAGGACGTGGAATCCTTCCTTTTCCAGCAGTGCGCCCACTTCCTTGGCCACGGTGAGATTGATGTCCTTTTCATACAGACCGTTGTGCGCGGCTCCCTTGTCATGAGCGCCGTGGCCCGCATCGATCATCACGGTCTTGATGGTCAGGCCGAGCACCTTGACCAGATCCTGGGGATCCACATCTTCGTAGCGCTTGGCCGCATCTTCGGGAATGGATTGCTGGGCCGTGGCCGAGGACGGAGGTTTGTCCGGGGAGTACACGTCCACCACGATGCGGAAGGGGTTGTCCAGATGGAATACCTTGTGATCCTGATACTTCAGCAAATCCAGGACCACACGCGTGGTCTGCGCGTCGTTCTGGCCCACGCGGTAACCCCGCAGGATTCCGTCGGAGATACGGACGTTGCGGTCGATGTCCGCTCCCATGCGGGCGTTGCGCAGGTCAATATAGACCCGATGCCCCTTGCCCTTCTCCGGGATGGGGTCGAGAAATTTATAAACATACTCCACGGGGTGGTCCATTTCCAAGACCACGCGGGTATAGTCATCGCTGGAGCGGTAACGGATCATATCCAGATGAGCCGGACCATCCGCCGTGGAAACCGGGCGGGGTCGGGGCGCGGCAGCCTGCTGTTGCGCGGCCGTGGCGTCCAGTTCGTTCAGGGCGCGCTGGGCACGCTCGCGCATGTCCCCGTCGGGATGCTCACGCACCACGGCCAAAAAGTCCCGATGCGCTCCTGCGGGGTTGTCCAGCTTGTCGCGCAGCAACACCCCGGCCCGGTACAGGCAGTCGTCGATCCAGGTATGCGTGGGAAAACGTTCCGCGGCGCGGTGGTAGTAGTCCACGGCCTTGGCATAGTCCGAATCCACGAAACTGACCGCGCCCATCTCCTCGTAGACCCGGCCGTTGTAATACAACGCCTTGGGCGCGTACTCGCCCTTGGGATTACGGGAATACACCGCGTTGAACAGTGCTTCCACGTCCTCCCAATGCGAGCGGAACCGCTTGCGCTTCGTGTCCTTGGCCAGAGAATGAAATTCCCGGTAGGCTTCGTTGAATTGCTGGCCAATGCCCATGGCTCGGGACGGGGATGCCGTGCTCCAGCAGAAAGCGGAGAGCAGCAACGTGAACATGAGCACCGAGACCGGCCGCCGGACATGCCGCCACAGGGCCGCGCCACGGGCCGCAAACCGGCTCACGCGTGCAATGGCAAAATTATGGATGGGGTGAATGCGCAGGCTTCCCCTCATGTGCATGGATTTCCCCTTTGGCGGCACGCTTGCGCATGTTCCGCCAAGCCCCTGATATGGATGGTGGCCGCGCTGCCCTGCGGCATTTTTTCCTGGCCGGGCAACGCGTTTCCCCTGAATCAGCAAGATGCCGATGTCGCGACCTTCGGGAAAAATCAACTATCCGCTCCTCTCTATCTAGAAAAACCCTAAATAAATGTCCAGGGGGGAACCACGAAACATTGCCCTCAAGCGCTGCGAGGCGTATGTCAGAGGCTACTGCGCGGTCCCTGTTCGAGGATCGCGGCAAACCCCTGCCGAAACCGCCATGCATAAAAAAAATCCTGAAAAAACAACGCGAATTTCCGTCATCGTCCCGACCCGCAATCAAGGAACATACCTTGGAGCCTGCCTGGATGCCCTCTGGTTTCAGGACTACCCGGAGCTGGAAATTTTGCTGGTGGACAACGCCTCCACGGATAATACCCCCGAAGTCGCCACCGCACTGCAACACGCCGTGAACCAGGAAAAGGTGTCCTACGCTTCCTATTACGACGAACAGACCAATGCCATCGAACGGGTCTGGCATGCCCGCTACCCCGCGCACGGACGCACCTTTGCCGCCCATCGCCTGGAACAACCCGTTGACTTCGCCCGGGCCGTGCAATACGGCCTCGCCAAAGCCACAGGCGCATTGCACTGCGTGCTGCGGGCCAATGTCCTCTGCTATCCCCAACTGCTTTCCACACTGGCAAAACCGCTGCTGAACGGCGAGGCCGACACCACCTTTGCGGACGCGTTCCTGTGCGACGCGCAAGGACGCATCCTGCGCGAACTGCCCGCCCACGATACAACAACCTTCGCCCTCAACGGACCCGCATCCCTGCCCGCGCCAGGGCCGGACGATGCCCCGCCCGCACTTTTTCTGCGCAAGGCACACACCACCAACACCATTGATCCGACACGCCAACAACACGTACCCATGACCCTGTGCGTCGTTCGTATAGAATAAAAGGAAGAAGCGGAAAAGACAGGCGGCCTTCGGCGACCAGGGGGAAAACCTTTCTGAAGAAAGGTTCTTCCCCCTGGACCCCCTTTCCAAAAACT
>NZ_FUYC01000035.1 GCF_900167125.1 Paucidesulfovibrio gracilis DSM 16080 | reverse complement strand
AACTCCACCTCGGACTCACCAGCCTCTGGTGGGGCATCTTCGGCATCGTCTGGTGCTCCGCAGGCATCGCCCTGCTCTGGGCCAGACGCACCCTGGCCAAGGAAGAACAAAACAATAGTTCCCAGGTGTAAGAAGCAAGAATGCCTCCGGCGGCCAGGAGGCCCGCGGCCCCCTGGACCCCCATTTACCGGTCTCGCGCTTGCGCGCGGCCGGGGGCGTGTCGTTCTGTTGCCGCGATTTCCGGGATGGCTCCGCCCTCCCGAAACTCGCGGCAACGGTGCGCCCCCAAAAGAAAAGAACGGCGTTGGCCGTTCTTTTCTTTTGGGAGGGGAAAAGGGGAGGGGGAAAGGGAAAAAACGGCTACCCGCGACAGACCGCAGGTCTGGAGCCAATAAAAGTCTTTGGAAAGGGGGTCCAGGGGGAAGAACCTTTCTTCAGAAAGGTTTTCCCCCTGGTCGCCGAAGGCCATCCCCCCCATAAAAATTAGCGCATCACACCGCCGGTCGCCGCCGACGTAACCCGCGCGGCATAGCGACGCAGGAACGGGGACGTGACTTCTTTTTGCAGTGGCGTCCAATTCTGGCGACGTTGCGCCAGTTCCGTTTCATCCACCAGCAATTCAATGCGGCGTTCCGGGATGTCGATACGGATGGAATCGCCTTCGCGCACCAACCCGATGAGTCCGCCTTCAGCCGCTTCAGGCGAAACATGGCCGATGGCCGCGCCCCGCGTCCCGCCGGAGAACCGGCCATCCGTGATCAAGGCCACGCTTTCGCCCAGCCCCATGCCCGCGATGGCCGAAGTGGGGGTGAGCATTTCGCGCATGCCCGGCCCGCCCTTTGGTCCTTCGTAGCGAATAACCACCACGTCCCCGGCTTTGATGCCATTGCCCAGGATGGCTTCCACAGCGTCCTCTTCGGAATCGAACACCCGGGCCTTTCCTGTCCGCTGCATCATTTCCGGAGCCACGGCGGATTGTTTGACCACGCATCCCTGTTCCGCCAGGTTGCCGCGCAGAATGGCAATGCCGCCCTGGGGCGAATAGGCCTTGTCCAAAGGCCGGATCACGTCCGGGTCGAGCACATCGGCGTTCAGGTCGTCCAGGTTCTGGCCCACGGTTTTTCCGGTCACGGTAAGGCAATCCAGGTGCAGCGCCCCGGTATCGGCCACGCGCCGCATCACGGCCGGAATGCCGCCCGCCGCGTCCAGGTCTTCGATGTGATAGTGTCCGGCCGGGGAAAGTTTACAGATATTCGGCACCTGACGGCTGATCTCGTCGAACAGCTCCAGGCTCAATTCCAATTCCGCTTCGTGAAACACGGCGGGCAGGTGCAGCACGGTATTGGTGGAGCCGCCCAGGGCCATGTCCATGGCCACGGCGTTACGCACGGAATCCGTGGTCACGATGTCGCGAGGCGTGATACCCTGTTCAAGCAGGTTCATGACGGCCATGCCCGCCTGTTTGGCCAACCTGACGCGGGCCGCGGCCGTGGCCGGAATGGTGCCGTTGCCGGGCAGGGCCAGGCCAATGGCCTCGGACAGACAGTTCATGGTGTTGGCGGTGAACATGCCCGAGCAGGAGCCGCAGGTGGGGCAGGCGCATTCCTCGAGTTCCGCAAGCTCGGTCTCGCTCATGTCCCCGCGTTTGACCCGGCCCACGCCTTCGAACACGGTGATCAGGTCCGAGACCTGTTTCTTTTGCTTTCCGGCCAGCATGGGACCGCCGGAAACGATCACGGCGGGGATGTTCAGACGCAGCATGGCCATGAGCATGCCCGGAACGATTTTATCGCAATTGGTCACGCAGACCAGGGCATCAAAGGGATGGGCCGTGGCCATGATCTCGATGGAATCGGCGATGATTTCCCGGCTGGGCAGAGAAAACCGCATGCCTTCGTGGTTCATGGCCAGTCCGTCGCACACGCCGATGGCCGGGAATTCCATGGGGGTTCCCCCGGACATGCGCACCCCGTTTTTTACGGCGTCGGCAATGGTGCGCAAGTGCACATGCCCGGGAATAACCTCGTTGAAGGCGTTGCACACGCCCACCAGGGGGCGGTCCATTTCCTCGCGGGTAATTCCCAGGGCGTGCATCAAAGAGCGATGGGGCGCCTTTTCCAATCCGCCGGTCATTTTTTTGCTTCGCATGGCGTGATCCTTTGTTCCGAAAAAGGTTGATGCGGAACGGTCGGCTACAGAGCGACCCGCCTTCCGCGCTATGGTCGCCGTCAGGACTGACCCAGACGGCGTTCACTTTCCAGGTCGCGGTCGGCCTCTTCCTGGTTGCCGAGCTTTTGATGAATGGCGGCCCGGGTGCGGTAGCCTTCGGCGGCGTTGGGTTTCATGAGCAGAAACCGATCCGCGTCGTCCAGAGCGTCCTGGTAGTTGCCGCGCTGGTACCGGGCAATGGCCCGATGCAGATGATACACGGCAGTATTGGGATCAGCCTCGATGCACGCGGCAAAATCCTGCTCGGCTTCGTCGAACCGCTTAAGCAGCAAATAGAGCTTGCCCCGCTCGTTGCGCATGGCAGCGGCGTCCGAGGCTTGTTCCAGCCCCTGGCTCAGGACGCCGAGTGCCTGTTGCGGATCATCCCGGGCCAGGAGCACGCCGAGATTATGGTAACCACAGGCGTTCTCCGGCTCCTCGTCCATGGCCTTTCGGGCCGCGTCCATGGCCATATCCCTTTCATCCAGGGCAGCCAGGGTACGCGCCTGGAGGCAGTAGTCCGCAGCGGATGGAGACTGTTGGTCAAAATGTTCGGAGATCAAGGCCAGGGCCAGGGCAGGATCCTTCTCCTTCAGCGCCTGTCGCGCCTCGGCCATAAGATCGCGTTGCGGAGCGGGCCGCTCCCGGACTTCGGCCTCGGCCTCTCCTTCCGGAGCCGACGCGGGTTCCTCCACCTCGGCCACCTGGCGGATCAGCGGCATATGCGCGGGGCGCACCTCCACCTCCCCGTCCTCGTCCGGGGTGCTCACCATCAGCAGGCTGGAATAGCTGGTACCCAACAGAGCGGCCTTACGGCGGGCCTTGGCGTCATACTCCAGGGCTTCGTCCTCGTCCCCTTCCGAAGCAGCGACCAGGGCCAGTTGCCGAAAAATCTCCGGGTCATCGCGCCGCAATGCAGCGGCGCGCAGGAGCATATCCTCGGCCGAACCGAATTCCTCGGCATTCCACTGGGCCTTGGCTGATTCCAGCAGCAGATCCACGGCATCGGGCCGCAACTCCACCAGATCCTCCCAGCGTTCGGCAGCTTCTTCATACTGTTCCAAATCCGTGAGCGAAAGCGCGGACTCCAGATACGCCAACCCCAGGGTATCATCCGTTTCCAGCGCCTGATCCAGCAGGGGCATGGCCGAGGCCGGATCCCCGGCAAGCCGGTGGGCCTTGGCCAGCAACGCCTGAGCGCGGGCATTGCCCGGATCCAGCTCCAACGCCCGTTGCAGATCGGCGCGGGCCTGGGAAATTTCCTCGGCGGTCACGCGGTCATCCATGCCCGGGGCGGAGCGCGGCGCCAGGACCGGTCCCTGGGCCTGGGTGGACAGGGCAATGGCCGCACGCGTAATCATGGCGTGGCTCAGGGTCGGTTCCAGTTCCAGAGCGCGATTCACATCCTTGATGGCCTGACCCGGAGAACCCAGATCCAGATACAAGGCGGCACGCCGGGCCAACAATGGGGCATTGTCAGGATCGCGCCGCAACAAATTGTTCAGGTGCAACACCGCATCCCGGCCGTTTTTATATTCGGATTGCCAAAAAGGAGCGGCAGGCACGGTTTCAACCTCCCGTGGGCCGCCCATGAGCGAACAGCCCGCAAGCATGGGAGTTGCAAGGCAAAACGCCAAAACCATGGTCACGACGAAACGCATAGGCAAGTCATCCTCCGTTCGCGGGCCGTTTCTGAAAGACGCGAAAATAGCGCAGACCGGCGCGAAGGTAAATGTCCGGCGCGGTGCGGCTCCCTCTGTGGGCTACCGCGCCGCGTCGGGCATTGTTCCGTGCGGAATTCGCCATGACTGGCCGCGTCGCCTATTCGGTGGGCCGCTCCTCCAGAAAACGGGCGGCAATGGCCTGACCAGCACGGCGTCCCGCGCCCATGGCCGAAATGACCGTGGCCGCGCCCGTGACGATGTCGCCTCCGGCAAACACATTGGGCATGGCGGTTTCCCCGGTGTCCGGATCCGCTTCAATGTATCCCCATTGATTCAGCGGCAGGTCCGGCGTGGCCCGCAGCAACACGGGATTCGGCCGGGTACCCACGGCGATGACGGCCGTGTCCGCGGGAATTTCCTCCACCTGCCCGTCCAGACAGACCGGACGGCAGCGGCCTGAATCATCGGGTTCGCCCAAGGCCATCAACTGCGCGGAAACGGAAGTCAGATGTCGGCCTTCGTCGCCATTGAAAGAAATGGGCGAGCAAAGGCAATGAATGTCCACTCCCTCGGCCTTGGCATGGTGAACCTCCTCCACGCGGGCGGGCATTTCCGACTCGGTGCGGCGGTAGAGAATGGTCACCTTGTCCGCGCCAAGCCGCAGCGCCGTGCGAGCCGCGTCCATGGCCACGTTGCCCCCGCCGACCACCACCACACGGCCCGTGGGCGGCGGCGGCGTGTCATAGGCGGGAAAAGCGTAGGCCCGGCCGAGATTCACGCGGGTGAGATATTCATTGGCGGAAAACACGCCGAGCAAATTTTCTCCCGGCACGTTCAAAAACCGCGGCAGACCGGCCCCCACTCCGAGAAACACGGCGTCAAAACCCTGGTCAAACAATTCGGAAAGCTGGAAGGTGCAGCCGCCCACCCAATTGGTGCGAAAAACCACACCCAGCCCGCGCAACGCCTGCACCTCGCGCCGGACCACGTCCTTGGGCAACCGGAATCCGGGAATGCCGTAGACCAGCACACCGCCCACCTCATGCAGCGCCTCGTACACGGTCACGTGTGCGCCTTTGGCCGCGAGATACCCGGCGCAGCTCAGCCCTGCCGGGCCGCCGCCCACGCAGGCAACGCGCAGCGGTTTTCCGCTGGAACACGTGCTGGTGCCGGTAATGGCGGCGCAAGGGTCGTCCTCCGGATGTTGCTCGGCCCAGCGGTCCGCCACAAAGCGTTCCAACCGGCCGATGGCCACGGGTTCCCCTTTGGCCGCGAGCACGCACGCACCCTCGCATTGGCTTTCCTGCGGGCAGACCCGGCCGCACACCGCGGGCAGGGCGTTGGTATCGCGGATCACGGCATATGCGCCGTCCAGATCCTCATTTTGCAGGCAGGCGATAAAGCCCTTGATGTCGATTTCCACGGGACAGCCCTCGCGGCACAGGGGCCGCTTGCATTGCAGGCAGCGCATGGCCTCCTGCCGGGCCAGTTCCGGGGAATATCCCAGGGCCACTTCCTCGAAATTTTCCGCCCGTTCTGCAGCCGGTTGTTCGGGCATGGCCACGCGGGGGACCATTGCTTTTTTCTTTTTTTGTGGACGGCTCATTTGTTCCCCCCGCAACGGCACTGATGGTAGGCTTCATTGGACACGGCCTCCTGTTCGCGGAACTGGCCAAGCCGCCCCCAAAGCTCGTCAAAGTCCACCTGGTGGCCGTCGAATTCCGGGCCATCCACGCAGGCGAAGCGCGTTTCCCCGTCAACGGAGCAGCGGCACGCGCCGCACATGCCGATCCCGTCCACCATGATGGAGTTGAGGCTCACTGTGGTTTTAATACCGTGCGGCCTGGTCACTCCGGCCACGGCCCGCATCATGGGGACCGGTCCCACCGCCACCACCTCGGCGATGTCTTCGCCTTCGTCAATGAGCTGCTGGAGCACTTCGGTAACAAACCCTTGATGCCCGCGTGATCCATCGTCCGTGGCGATGCGCACTTCCGGGCAAAAATCCTCCAGTTCGTCGCAAAACAGCAGCAGATCCTTGGAACGCGCCCCCACAATGGCAATGACGCGGTTCCCGGCCTGATGGTGTCCTTTGGCGATGTGGTGCATGGCGGCCACGCCCGTTCCGCCGCCCACGCAGACAACGGTTCCTCTGGCGTCCAGATCCGTGGGCCGCCCCAGGGGTCCGCACACGTCGGCCAGAGCGTCGCCCTGTTCCAATGTATTCAAATGGGCCGTGGTTTTACCCACCACCAAAAAAACCAGGGTGATGGTGCCGTCGGCAGGGTCCGCATCCGCAATGGTCAGGGGAATGCGCTCCCCCTGCTCATGGACGCGGAGCATCACGAAATTCCCGGGCCGGGCCTTGGCCGCGATCTCCGGGGCGTGGATGCGCATCAGGCTGGTTTGTCCAGGTATCAGCTCACGCTTTTTTACAATCTTGTACATTCATTCCTTCCTGCATTTTTTTTTCGGAACAGGAATCTACGTTTTGGGATGCGGAATGGCAACCCTCTGAGAATCAACCGTCCCGCCCCTGGCTGCCGGCTTGCCATACGTTGCGAAACATCATATATAGTGGGTATCGAAACAGCGTTTCCAGGGACGGAAGCGCCGCTATCCGCCCATACAGCGCAGGCCAGGGAGCGGCCCATAAGCGCGGAGGCACGGTACGTGGACTTTTCCACGCCCGGCTCTTGGGCATTGAAGGAGAAGGCGTGTCCCCCAGCATCGCGGGAATCGGTCAGCGGGCCGTCGGTGAATACGCGCGCAACATAGCGCACGAAAACCACGAGTCCTCCTCACGGGCCGGAGAAATTCCGGGCCGAACCCGTGTGCGCACGCGCACCTTCGGCCTGAAGCTCGGCGGCTTCGGCGTCACCTACACCACCGAGGACGTCCAGCTTGAGCCGTCCACCCCCGCGCGCGACACCTTCAACGCCAATCTGGAAACCGCGGGCTTGCGCCAACACATGGTCCGCGAGGCCGCCGACCAGACCATCTCCCAATCCATGCCCCCCCAGCGCCGCGCCGCCCTGCGCGCCTACAGTCAGGCCCATAACCCCGGTCCCACGGCCCGCACCCTGCTCGGCGTGGCCTGAACGCTCTTGCCCGCTCCTCCTCCGCTCCTTTCCCCTAATTCGGCTCGGTTCACTAGGCAGATATCCCATCACCCCTTCGAAGCCGCCGATTACGGATCACGCCAATTTTACCAGGCCTTGCGCTGTAATTAACGTTTTCCCGCCCTTGTCTTGCGCTTTCCCATCCATTAAATTATACTTTCATGCTGCGGTATCCAGCTCCAAACCTTTGCCAAGGACTCGGCATGCCTCCCAGCAAAAACCAGACCCCACCCCCCCCGGACCAGCGTTCCCGCGTGGAACAACTGGAACAGGAAGTGGCGCGGTTGAAAGCCGAACGAGACCGCACCAGAAAGGAACTGGAGGAGCAGTCCGCCCTGACCGACGCCTCCTTTGAGGCTATCGGCTTTTTCGACTCCCGCGACCTGCACTGTGTGGCCTGCAACAACACCGCCCTGAAAATCTACGGCTACACCCGCGAGGAGTTCCTCGGAAAACACGTTCTGGACCTCGTTGCCCCGGATAGCCGCGAACTCGTCAGCCAAAAAATCGAAAACAACGTGCAGACCGCCTACGAACTCACAGCCATCCGCAAAGACGGCGCCACCTTTCCTGCGGAAGTTCACGGCAAAAAGATCATCTATCAGGGCGTTCCCGTGCGCGTTTCCGCCCTGCGCGACATCACCCGCCGTAAAAACATCGAACTCGAACTGCAACACGCCCTCAACGAACAAGAAGTCATCTTCGCCAATACCAAGGTGGGTCTCATGCTCCTGCGCGGCGGACGCGTGGTCGCCAAGGTCAACCAGGCGCTGGCCGACCTGTTCGGCTACGACACCCCCGAGGAGATGATCGGACTGGACGTGCGCGACCTGCACCTCGACGAGGCCCGATATCACACCTTTGGCAAGGAATTTTACGGTGCTTTGGAAGACGCGGCCCAACTGCACATCGAATACCAACTGCGCCGCAAGGACGGTAGCCCGGTCTGGTGCCGCCTCTCGGGGCAGGCCGTGGATCTCAACGCCCCGGCGGACCTTAAAAAGGGCGTTCTCTGGGTCATCGACGACATCTCCCGCATCAAGGACGAAGAACAACGCCTGCGCGCCCTGGCCTGTACCGATCACCTCACCGGCGTGCACAACCGCCGCTACTTCCTGGAACTGGCCGAACGTGAAATGCGCCGCCGCCGTCGGCACGGTGGACAATGCGCCCTGCTGCTCATCGACATGGACCGCTTCAAAGACGTGAACGACCGCCTCGGCCACCCAGCCGGGGACGCCGTCCTCAAAACCTTTGCCCGGCGCTGCTGCGGCACCCTGCGCGAAGTGGACATCTTCGGTAGACTCGGCGGCGAGGAATTCGCCGTGTTCCTGCCCGGAACCGACCTCGAAGGCGGACGCGTGGCCGCGGAACGCATCCGACACCGCGTTTCCAGCCTGGATACCCGCACCCCCGAAGGCAACATCTGCGCCACCGTGAGCATCGGCGTGGCCTCCACCGACCACCCCACCGCCGGAGTGGAAGACCTCATTTCCCGCGCAGACAAAGCATTGTACCGAGCCAAAGCCCTCGGCAGGGATCGCGTCGAAACCGAATAGACCCTCCGCGAAAACAAAAAGAGGTCCGCATGAATATGCCCAACGGCCTTCGCTGGCTGCCGCTGCTCCTCCTGGCGCTCCTGCTCCCCTGGAATGCCAGCGCCCACGACACCGGTACAGCCGGTCCTGAAACACCCCTGCCTACCTGGACCGACCCGGCCACCGGCCTGGAATTCATCCGCATTCCCGGCGGCTGTTTTCTCATGGGCAGCCCGCTGAGCGAACCCGGACACGAACCCGGCGAAGAACGCCGCCGCGTCTGCCTCGACCCCTTCTGGATCAGCCGGACCGAAGTTACCCGTGGACAATTTGCCGCTTTTGTCAAAAACACCAATTACGTTGCCCAATCCACCAAACAAGACTGGGTGCGCGTCTGGGACCACCGCTGGGAAAACGTCTACGGCTCGGACTGGCGCGATCCCGGCATGGAACAAACCGATCAGCACCCCGTGGCAGGCGTCAGCTACTCCGATGCCGAAGCCATGGCCCGGTGGATGCGCCGGCAATCCGGCCACCACATCGCCCTGCCCACCGAAGAACAATGGGAATACGCGGCACGCGCCGGGACCACCACCTCCCGTTGGTGGAGCAACGAATACGACAAACAGATCTGCACCTACGCCAACGTCGGCGACCTCACCAACCTGGCCGAGCTGGGCAGAAAACGACAAAACCCGATGCCCTCCGCCCCCTGCCGCGACGGGTTCCCCTTCAGCGCCCCCGTGGCCAGCTTCCAGCCCAACCCCTGGGGACTCCACGACATGTTCGGCAACGTCCAGGAATGGGTCCGGACCGACCGCAAAACACAATACAACGAAAACCACCTGCTCTGCGGCGGACACTTCCTCTCCTTCGATACCGACATACGCGCCGCAAAACGTGAAGACCCGTCCCTGGAATACGGGGTCTATTTTTTCATGGGCTTTCGGCTCGTTCGAACGGACTGATGGCCCTGCAGGGCTGAAAGGCAGGCCTCCGGCGGCCAAAGGGTCCGCGACCCTTTGGAATCCCGTTTACCGGTCTCGCGCTGCGCGCGGCCGGGGTCGTGGGATGAGATGGAGTCCGGGGAGTGGCAAGGCGGAGCAGCGCGGCGGCGTTTCGTTCTGTTGCCGCGATTTCCGGGATGGCTCCGCCCTCCCGAAACTCGCGGCAACGGTGCGCCCCCCAACGCAAAGGAACGGCTTCGGCCGTTCCTTTGCGTTGGGGGAAGGGGGGAAACCAATAGACCATGTAAGAAAGGGGGGAGTTGCCCGCGACAGGCCGCAGGCCTGGAGCCAATAAAAGTCTTTGGAAAGGGGGTCCAGGGGGAAGAACCTTTCTTCAGAAAGGT
>NZ_FUYC01000034.1 GCF_900167125.1 Paucidesulfovibrio gracilis DSM 16080 | reverse complement strand
TCCGTGCTCTTCGGCACAAGCTTCAAAGGATACCAGTACGATCCAAAAGTGCTGGAAGACGGGGACTAGACGGCAAAAAGAAGGCCTTCGGCGACCAGGGGGCAAACCTTTCTGAAGAAAGGTTCTTCCCCCTGGACCCCCTTTCCAAAGACTTTTATTGGCTCCAGACCTGCGGTCTGTCGCGGGTAGCCGTTTTTTCCCTTTCCCCCTCCCCTTTTCCCCTCCCAAAAGAAAAGAACGGCCAACGCCGTTCTTTTCTTTTGGGGGCGCACCGTTGCCGCGAGTTTCGGGAGGGCGGAGCCATCCCGGAAATCGCGGCAACAGAACGACACGCCCCCGGCCGCGCGCAAGCGCGAGACCGGTAAATGGGGGTCCAGGGGGCCGCGGGCCTCCTGGCCGCCGGAGGCATTCTTGCTTCTTACACCTGGGAACTATTGTTTTGTTCTTCCTTGGCCAGGGTGCGTCTGGCCCAGAGCAGGGCGATGCCTGCGGAGCACCAGACGATGCCGAAGATGCCCCACCAGAGGCTGGTGAGTCCGAGGTGGAGTTGGAATATCAGCAGTGAGAAGAGCAGCCCGGGCAGCACGATTTGGCGCAGCAGTCCGAGCCAGAGTGCGAACATGGGCCGTTTCATGCCTTGGAGGGTGGCGGTACACACGAAGACGACCACGTATCCGTAGAGCACGAGAGCGTCCACGCGCAGGTAGTCGGCGCCGGCTTGTTGTACTGCCGGGTCGTCCGAGAATAGCCACATGAGTCCTGGTGCCAGGAAGTAGACGAGCAGGGTTCCCGGTCCCATGAGCCAGGCGCCGAAGCGCAGGGCGGTGTTCATGGATTCGCGGACGCGTTGGAGCTGTCCGGCTCCGTGGTTTTGTGCGGCGAGCGTCAGGGCGGCGATGTTCAATCCGATGGTGGGAACGAGGACGAGTTGTTCCACGCGCATGGCCGCGCCGTAGGCGGCTTTGGCTTCAGCGCCGAACTGCCCGACGAAGTAGAGAATGACGAACACGCCGATGCCGATGGTCACGGTATTGGCGCTGGCCGGGAGGCCTTGGCCGAGGATGGCGGTCATGGTGCGCGGTTTGGGCAGCAGGCATTTCCAGGTGGTCACCTGTAAAAATTCGGCGCGAATGGAGCGCCAGCCAATGTAGAGCACGCCGAGTCCCTGGATGAGCACGGTGGACCAGGCCACGCCCTGGACGCCCATGGCGGGCAGTCCCATGCCGCCGTGGATGAACCAGGGGTCGAGCAGACAGTTCAAGCCGAACCCGAAGATGAGGAAGTTGCGGTAGATGCGTGTGTTTCCCGAGGCATTGAGCGGGGCGTTGGCGAGCTGAACCATGAGAAAGAGGGGCGCGCCCAGAAAGATGGTATGCATGTAGTCTAGTCCGGCGCGCATCTCCTGCCCTTGGGCGCCCATGATGGCGAAGGCGGGTTCGGAGAGCAGGTGTCCGAGCAGGGTGAGCAGGATTCCGGAAAATACGGCCAGGCTCAGGCTTTGGCTGGCCAGGTTGCGGGTTTGTTGCAGGTCGTGTTTCCCCATTGCCTGGCCCATGAGGGCCGTGGCACCGGTGGCCAGGCCCGAGGCCACGGCAGAGATGAGGAAATAGAGCGGAAAGGACATGGACAGGGCGGAGAGCGCCTCGGTGGAGATGGTTCCGGTGAAGAACGTATCCACCACGTTGTACATGGTCTGGAAAAAGAAGCCCACGCTGGCGGGTACGGCAATAGAGCGCAACAATCCGGCCACGGGAGCCTTGAGCAGGTCGGGCTGTTGCGTGGATGAGCGGGGATGCGCGGACGCTCCCCTGGATGCATGTCGGGTCATTTTTCTTCGTTGCGGAATTGGCTTTGCAGTCCCACGGCTTGGTCCACGGGGAGCACAAAGGCGATTCCCGTGCCGGGTTCATGGAATTTTCCGGCCTGTTCCACGGCCTTGATGACCGGGGAAACCGTTTCTTCGTTGACGAGAAAGAGGATGATGTCGGTGCGCACGTCCAGGCAGAGGCCGAAGAAGGACTTGGCCTCGCGGATGCCTGTGCCGGATGCGGACATGATGGTGGCGCCGGTGGCTCCCACGGCCTTGGCCGCGTCCACCACTTTATCGGTCAGATTGGGCTTGACCATGGCCAGGATGCATTTGAGTTGCATGAGCGTTCTCCTGTGGTTGCCTGGTTGTCAGGCCGTTGCAAAAAAAGGCGTCGATGTTGCGGCAAACAATCTCGCCTGCCTGTTTGGGCCGTTGTGTTGCATTGCGGACTGGGGCTGTTGTTTTTGCAGGAGCCGTCCGAATGCGGGACGTTTTTTGCGCAAGGTCATGAGGCGACCTCGGGCGTGCCGGGCTGCTGGCGCAGGGCGCGTTTGCGGCGTTTATTGGTCACGAACTGGACGATCTGGGCATAGGCAAGCACCGCGATGATGGGAAAGAGACTGGCAAAGGCGATCAGCCCGAATCCGTCGAGCACGGGACTGCGTCCGGGTACGTTGGAGGCCAGTCCCAGCCCCAGCGCCGCCACCAGCGGAACAGTGACCGTGGATGTGGTCACGCCGCCGGAGTCGTAGGCCAGGGGGATGATCATGCGCGGGGCCGTGATGGTTTGCAGGGCCACGATGACGTAGCCGACCAGGATGTAGAGATAGAGCGGCGTTCCGGTGATGATGCGGAAGGTGCCCAAGGCGATGCCGATGGCCACGCCCAGGGCCACGGCCAGCCGCAGTCCCCAGGAGGAGATGGCTCCGCCCGAGGCTTCGGTGGCTTTGTGGGCCACGGCGATGAGCGACGGCTCGGCCACGGTGGTGGAAAAGCCCACGAGAAAGGCGAAAAGATAGACCCAGCCGTAGGCGGTCCAGTCGGCCACGGTGACATTGCCGGATTGGGCGGCCTCGGAAAGTTGCAGGGCCATGCTCCGGCCAACCGGGAACAAGGCGAGGTCCAGCCCGGCCAGGAAGCAGGTCATGCCCACGATGACCAGTCCGAATCCGAAGAGGATGCGTCCCGGCCGCGGGATGGGGCGGCGCAGCACCACCATCTGGAAAAAGACCAGCAGAGCGAGCACGGGGATTACGTCTCGCGCCGTGGCCAAAAGCAGCCCCAGAGGGGAAAAGATGATATCCATATGTTTGCCGTCCGTTGTTGTTTTGCTTTACGTCCGTCAGGCATGCATGAGGATGCCGAAAAGCATGACGAAGATCATGGGAGTGAGCGAGGCCAGCGCGATGAGTCCGAATCCGTCCGTGAGCGGGTCGCGGCCCCGGATGGTGCGTGCCAGGCCCACGCCCAGGGCGGTGACCAGCGGGACCGTTACCGTGGAGGTGGTCACGCCGCCGGAATCGTAGGCCAGCCCCACGATTTCCTGGGGGGCGAACACGGTCATGATCATGACCAGGATATAGCCGCCCACGATGAGCCGGGGCAGGGGCCAGCCGCGCAGAATGCGCAACACGCCGAACACGATGGCGATGCCCACGGAGAGGGCCACGGTGAGCCGCAGGTTCAGGGCGTAGCTGGTGAGCGTATTTTGATCCTGGGCGATGAGTCCTGCCTCGGCCACGGCGCGGGCGCCTTCCATGGTTACGGCGATGAGCGCGGGTTCGGCCACGGTGGTGCCAAAGCCCAGGGCAAAGGCAAAGACCAGCAGCCAGATGAGGCTGCCCTTGCGGGCGAATTCTTCGGCCAGTGTCTCGCCGAAGGGGAAGAGGCCCAGGTCCAGGCCCACCACGAAAAAGGCCAGCCCGAGAATGACCAGCACCAGCCCGGCCAGAACCTTGAGCGTATCGGGCAGGGGCTGGCGCAAAATCGCGAGTTGGAACACGGCAATGACCGTGACGATGGGGGCCAGATCGCGGCAGGCGTCCAGGATGGCCCGGCCCATGGCTTTGAGAAATTTATTGGGTATGGCGAAGGGCATAAAATTTTGTAGACGAAAATGCTTCGCCTTCGCAAGGCAAATCGGTGTTCCAGGAGGGAGGCAGAATGATTATGTGACGCAATCGTCATCTCCACCGGCGTTGGAGCGTGTATTCTTCCGTCGGAAAACTGTTGCGGCGGGGCGTGGCGTCGGAGCGTCATGCTCCCTCGTCCAAAGCTGTGCCGACGTGTTTGCCGGGGCATGGTCGGCATGGGCGGGTCGGTGTGAAAGTGAACAGCGATTACTTTTTCGACTGTACTTTGTAACATAGTTTGTTGTATACTGTAATGCCGTTGGAATCGTTTGACTTCGCGGGTCAGATGGTGCTAAGCATGATTTAAATCAATAGTAGTTACCATTGTCATAGATGATGTACTCCCGAGTGAGGTGCGCCGTGGCAACACCGGAAACCCTGGATCAGTCCCTGATGGTGGTGGGGATAGGCGCTTCGGCTGGCGGGCTGGAGGCGTTGCAACAGTTTTTTTCCAACATTGATCCCATTGAAGGAGTTTCCTTCGTTGTGGTGCAGCATCTTTCCCCGGACTACAAAAGTCTGATGCCGGAGCTGCTGGCCCGCAAGACGCGCATGCAGGTGCGTCACGTCGTTGACGGAGAGGAGGTGCTCCCCGGCGTGGTGTACATCCTGCCGCCGAAGAATAATCTGACCATGTATGCGGGCAAATTGTTCCTTACACCGCAGGAACCGCATTTGAATCTGCCCATTGATCTTTTTTTCCGTTCCCTGGCCGAGGATCGCGGCGAAAACGCCGTGGGCATTATTTTGTCCGGCACGGGCAGCGACGGCACGCGTGGTGTCCGGGCCATCAAGGAGCACGGCGGGCTGGTGCTGGTGCAGGAGGAGGAGAGCGCCACCTTCGACGGCATGCCCCGGAGCGCCATTTCCACGGGCATCGTGGATTTTGTTCTGCCCCCGGACCGCATGGCTGGCGAATTGCGACGGCTGGGAACCGGCTTGCGGACGCAGGAGCCGCGTTTTCCCAAGAGGGCGGCTGGTCGGCAGGACACCCTGGGTAAGATTCTGGCGTTGGTCAAAATCAAGAGCGGGCTGGATTTTTCCTATTATAAGGAAAACACGATCATTCGCCGCATCGAACGCCGCATGAGCATCAACCAGGTGGAAAGCCCGGAAGAGTATGCCGCGTATCTTGAAAAACATCCCGGCGAGATCGGAGTGCTGTATAAGGAGTTCCTCATCGGGGTGACCAAGTTCTTCCGTGAGCCGGAAGCGTATGAATGCATCGCCGAAAAGGTGCTGCCCGAGCTGTTCAATGCCAAGGATCCGCACGAACCGCTGCGGATTTGGGTGGCGGGCTGTTCCACCGGGGAGGAGGCCTATTCCCTGGCCATCACCGTGAACGAGTACCTGGCCGCCAATGAATTGAAGACCGAGTTGAAGATTTTTGCCACGGATATTGATCGCGACGCCCTGGCCGTGGCCGCGCAGGGAGCCTACCCCTTGAGCATCGCGGCGGACGCTTCCTTGGACCGTTTGGGACGGTATTTCTTTAAAAAGGGGGAAGTGTATCAGATTCAGCCGCACATCCGGAAACAGGTTATTTTCGCCTACCACAATCTGATCAAGGATCCGCCCTTTCCGCGGATCGACCTTGTGAGCTGCCGCAACCTGCTGATTTATCTCCAGCCGGTGCTGCAACGAAAAGTATTGTCCCATTTTCAATATTCCCTGGCCCCACAGGGGTTCCTGTTCCTTGGCTCCAGCGAATCCGTAGGGGACCACGCCAATACGTTTTTTCCGTTCGAAAACCGATGGAAGCTGTTTCGGTATCATGACGATGGTCGGCCGCGCATGCCCTTGCCGGTGAGCGGCGGATCCCTGTCGGTTCAGAAAGAGCAGATCGACATTTCAGCCACTGAGGGGGAAGCGGCTTCCCCCCCTCGGCCCGACGAGGGAGGGGACACGCTCACCACGCGGCTGCTGGAGCGGTGCATGCCGCCCACCCTGCTGGTGGGCCGCGATCGGACCGTGCAGCATATTTTTGGGGACGTGAACGAATTCGTGCAGATGCGTGCCGGACGCCCCCAGGCCGACGTGACCAAGATCGTGCGCGATGATCTGGCCATCCCCCTGAGTTCGGCGCTGCAAAGGGCGACCAAGGAGGGCGGCGACATCCACATTCGGGGTGTGGCTTACCACATCGGAGAGGAACGGCGGAGCGTGGATATCGTGGTCCGGTCCCTGGGCGGCGGGCATGGAGGCGGATACCTGGCGGTGACCTTCCAGACCGCCGAGAACGACGACATGCACCTGGAATCCTACGATCTCAAGGAAGGCGTGAAAACCCGCATCCGGGATCTGGAGCGGGAACTGCAATACACCAAGGAAAACCTTCAGGCCACCATCGAGGAGCTGGAAACCTCCAATGAGGAACTCCAGGCCACCAACGAGGAATTGCTGGCGGCCAACGAGGAGCTGCAAAGCACCAACGAGGAACTCCAGTCCGTGAACGAGGAATTGATCACGGTCAATGCGGAATACCAGAGCAAAATACAGGAATTGACCGAGTTGAACGACGATCTGGACAACCTCATGGCCAGCACGGAGGTGGGCACCATCTTTTTGGATCAGGCTCTGTGCATTCGCAAGTTCACCAGCGCGGCCACGGTCACCTTCAAGATCATTGATTCGGACGTGGGGCGGCCCATCAGCGATCTGAGCCACCGCCTGCAGTACCCGGAGCTGGAGGGCGACCTGCGCGACGTGCTGGGCCGGAACCGGGAACTGGAACGCGAAGTGCGGGACGAGGACGGCCGGTGGTATCTGGCCCGTCTGCTGCCCTATGCCTCGGGCTTGGATGACGGGGGCGGCGTGCTGCTGACCCTGGTGGACATCTCCCGCATCAAGCGGGCCGAAGAATCCACGCGTCGGGAGCATGATCTGCTTATCCGCATTCTGGATAGTTCGCCCATGGCCACCACCATGGTGGATAAGGATGGATTCATCTCCTATGCCAACCGTGCTGCCGAGGCCATTTTGGGCGTGAACCGGAAGGAACTGGCCGAACGCCGGTTCAACGACGGAACCTTTCACATTTTGGACTGCCGGGGCAATCCCGTGAAAGAGGAGGATCTGCCCTTCTCCATCATCAAGCAGACCGGAGACCGGGTCGTGAACGTCCGTCATGCCGTGCTCGGAGCGGACGGCGAGCGGATCTGCCTGTCCATTACCGGGAATCCGGTGTTTGATCGGCATGGCCGCGTAGAGGGCGCGGTATTCAAGTTCGAGCCGGTTCCGGACCTTGCGCCGCCGCAAACCAGTTGAGGAGCCACAGAAGATGACCATATCCAAGAAAAACGCCCCCCCATGGAATGACTTGCGCCGCCGGGCCGAGGCGTTGTTGCAGGACGGAGCCTGTAGCGGCGAGGCCGCCGGAGAATCCAGCCGGGAACAGCGGGAAGCCTGTGAACTGCTGCACGAATTGTCCGTGTACCAGGTGGAGTTGGATCTGCAGAACGAGGAGTTGCGCGAGGCCCAATTGCGGCTCCATGCCTCACGCGACCGATACCAGCAGATTTTCGACTTCGCGCCCATCGGCTATGTGGTGCTCAATGAGCGGGGCGTTATCCTGGAGGCCAACCACGCGGCCGCGGAGCTGCTCGGCGTGGCCCGCAAGCACCTCAAGGACAGGCCCATGATCACGGCCCTGCCTGCGGAGGAACACACAAATTTTTTTCGGCACCTGGCCAGGATTTTTGAAGGCCAGGCCGCGCAGCGGGAAGTGCGCCTTGTGCCGCGGCACGGCCGGGAGCACATCGTACGGCTCACGGCCCGGAGCGTGTGGGATGCGGAACTGGAATCGCACCGCTGCCTGTGCGCCATGGAGGACGTTACGGAGTTGCGGCGCGGGGAGAGCTGTCTGCGTGACGCCCTGGGGCGTGCCGAGGATGCGAACAAGGCCAAAAGCGCGTTTCTGGCCAACATGAGCCATGAAATCCGAACGCCGCTGAACGGTGTGCTGGGTATTTTGCAATTGCTTTCCCGCGCGGAACTGGCTCCTCGGGAGGCCGGGCTGGTGCACACGGCCGAGGAAGCCGGCATGGGCCTGCTCGAATTGCTCAACGACGTGCTGGAATTTTCCCGTATTGAGGCGGGCAATATCCGCCTGGAGGCGCAGCCCTTTGCCCTTGAAAATGTGCTGGGCGTGCTGGAACGCGTGTTTCGGCCCCAGGTGGAGAGCAAGGGCATTGAATTCGAGGTGCTACGGGATGCGGCCCTGCCGCGGACCCTGGTGGGAGAGCCGGGACTGCTGCGCCAGATTTTGTTCAACCTCGTGGGCAATGCCGTCAAATTCACCTCTCGGGGACGAATCGAACTGTGGGCCGGACCGCTGCCGGGAAAGGACGGTAAGGGGCGCAAACGTATTTTATTGACGGTTTCGGATACGGGCATCGGCATTCGGGACGAGGAGTTGGTTTTTGTCTGCGAGGAGTTCCGACAGGTGGAGCAGACCTACAGCCGACAATACGGCGGCGTGGGCCTTGGGCTTTCCATTGTCCGCAGGCTGGTAGCGCACCTGGACGGGACCATGGCCTTTGACAGCGATTCAGAGCGCGGCACCACCGTGTACGTTATGCTGCCCTTTGCTGAAAGCGCGGCCCGGCGACCCGCGGCAAAGCCACCCGTGCGCGCGGAAGCGCCCGACGGAGCGTCCGCCGAACCCCAGGGTCCGGAAAAGTCGGATCAACAGGCCGCGGGGTCTTCCGCCCATCTTTTGGTGGTGGAGGACGACAACATGGCCTTGCAGTTGTTGCGCCAGTTTCTGGGCGGGGCCGGGTTCACCTTTTCCCTGGCCATGGACGGGCAGGAAGCCTTGGACGCGCTGGAACGGGAGCATTTTGACTGTGTGTTGATGGATATCCGTATGCCGGTCATGGACGGGGTGGAGGCCACCCGACGCATTCGGGAATCGGGCAAGCCCTACGCGGACGTGCCGATTCTGGCCATGACCGCGTTCGCCTCCAGTGAGGAGCGGGAACACATCCTGGCGGCCGGGATGGATGGATACCTTGCCAAGCCCTTGGATCTGAGCGCTTTTTTGGCTATGATCAAGCAGTTGACACGAAAAGCGTGACGGTTCTCCGCCACGCGTGAACAAGGGGGGGGAAGTTCGTGCACAACGAGTATCCCCGATTCACGGGGAGGAGGGAGCTGCCGCGTGCCTTACGCGTAGGGGAGCAGGTTTGCGGTGTGCGCATCACGGCCCGGACCCACCGGGCGCCGCCGCTGCTTCGATTTCACGCCACGGACGGAAGCCGTCCCTGCCTTGTCAGTCAATTTCATTCATTGGACCCCGGTGCGTTTTTACGGTGGCAGAACGAGGCCCGGCATGTGCTGCTGCCCCAGTGTCGTGGGCTGCTCTGGCCGTTTTGCGAATGGTCGGGGGGTATGGTCTCGCTTCGGGCGCCGGTGTCCCCCTTGCTGCTTGCGGATTTGCCCTGCCATGACCCCTCGGTGGGCCTGGCCGTTGCCAGGGGGCTGGCCACGCTGCTGGCCCGGCTGCATGCCGCGGGGCATGTGCATTTGGGGCTGCATCCACGGTTTCTTTTTCATGCTCCTGGGCAAAAGGAAACCTGGCTGTCAGGATTTGGCCTGGCCCATCGCCGGGGCTGGGATGACCACTGGGCGGATGGGGCGCCGCCTATACCAAATGCGGCCTGGGCCGCTCCGGAACAGTTGCGCGGCGGGCGCGGGGATGAGCGGACGGATATTTTTGGTTTTGGTGCCGTGTTGTACTGGATGGCCACGGGACGCCCCCCGTTCGGGCCGATGCGGATCTGGCTGCGGGAGATGTTTCGTCCGGGTTGCCCGGCCGTGGGATGTGTGGGGCGCATTCCCTGGCCCAGGGAGGTGACCCGGCTGATGGACGGCTGTCTGGCACCGTGTCCCGAGGACCGGCCCGAGCTGGCCGAGGTGCTGTCCTGCCTTGGGGTGGATGCGGCACCGGACCGTGGGGCAGGCCGGCCGCGACCGCACGGGCCGGAAGCAAGGGCGCGCTCCAGTACCGGGGACCGCGCCAGGCGGGTTATGGTGTTTTACGGCGGCGGCTACGGCAGCCGGGAGCTTTTTCGCGAAGTGCAAACCCTGGCAGAGCGCGAGGAATGCCGTGTGCTCTTTGTGAGCATGATCCCGGCGCACCTGCCGGGTGGGCTGGTGGAGTTGTTTTCAGCGCGCCTGTTCATGGGCTTGGCCGAGGGGCTGGCCCAATGCCGTTCGCAGGGCATTTCGTATGGCCTGCGTCTGTTTCCACGGGTCGTTCCGTCCCGCATGGCTGAGCGGATGGTCCGATGCTATGCGCCGGACACGGTCTGGGTGGGGCGGCCCGCATCGGGTATACACGGCATTCGAGGGGGCGTGGTGCCTCGGCTGGAGCGCCTCGGGGTGAATTTACGGCTGGTGAAGCCCACGGCGTCGAACCGGAGGGGCTAAATGGCTTTTCACGACTTGTGATGAATCCAGCGTTCAAGAATTTTGCGGTATTCGTCGGTCTTCTTGAAGGCCTTCAGGGTGGCGGAAAACCGTTCCACCAGAGAGGCGGAAACAGTCTTACGGCTGAACATGGGATACAGGCGGCTGGTGGCAATTTCTTCGGGCAGCACCCGCAGCATGTTTTGCAGGTTCAGCTTCCGGGCCAGATACGCGCCGTTATATCGGTCGCAAATCAGGGCGTCGATGCGTCCGGCATCCAGACGCCGAAAGTTCAGCTCATCCGAGGCCACCGGAGATTGCCTGGCCTCGCCGTTCAGGAAGAGTACCACCTTGGAGGGGTAACCGTACCCGATGACCGTTCCCACGGTCAGACCGTGAAGCTCTTCCAGCCGCCGTACATCCTGGAGCTGCTTGTTGTCCTTTCGTACGTAGACCACCCAGCCTGAATCCACCAGGGATTCATTGGGATATCTGGCCCAGGCCAGACGTGCGGGGCGGTAGTCCGCAGTGAAAAGCACGTCCAGTTCCCCGGCGCGCAGCAGGTTCAGCCCGCGTTTCCAGGGATAGACCTCCAGGGAATCAACGCAGGCGTTGTCGAGCTTTTCCAGTACGCGCAGCACGATATCCGTGGACATGCCCAGGGGGATGCCGTTGTCGGAATATTCATAGGGCGGCCACTCGTCCATGCCCAGGCGCAGGCAATCCTGGGCCGCGGAGGGGCCGGGTAGCGTCAGCCCCAGCAAAAGGGCGAAGGTGCAAAGCACCCCAAGAATGCGAAACCGAGTGAACGGGTTTTCCATTCCATAAACATACATGGGGAGTGGGGTTCTGCCAAGGGGTAAAAGAGAGGGTGGCTTGGAATGCGCGGGGCGGCTCAGTCCCAGAAGGTTGCGTCCCCGGGGTGCAGAACAAATTGTCCGCAATCTGGGCAGGGTAGGGTACTTGTGCTCATGGGGTCGGGTACGGGCACCAGGGCCGTGCCGCAGTCCGGGCAGTGGTGCCGGGTTTCCCAGTGTTCCCGTGCGCCATAGAACAAACTGACGTACAGGCGTTCCAGAAGTTGGCCGCAGTCCGGGCAATGCATCAATCGGAATTCGAAATCCTCGGTATGATCGGGGTGTTTTTGCAGCAAGGTTTCCACAGCGGGGCGGGAGGATTGGTCCAGCAGGTGCAGGGCGTCACGAAGTTGCGGAGTGTTGCTGCCGATGCCCAGGCGGTATTGTCCTGACCAGCCGCATTGCTCGCAGAAGATTTCAAGACGGATTCCCATATTCCACTCGTTGGCTCCGGGCGGCCTGCATGGTGCGATGTCGGGCCGGAAGGCGATTCCACAGGGACGACGCGGGGTCGGCGTTGCATGCACAAAGCGGTACAACATTCCAAAATACCGAATAGTTGATTCTACATCTTCTTTCCAATCTTTTGTCAAGATGCGATTGTCTGTTTTCGTCCCTGTATTTCACGGAAAAATAATGTCGAGCCTATCGACCCGGGAGTATTGTGCAGCCGAATCCCCGAGGGGGCTTGTTCTGTTGCGGCCGCAAAGGAGGAGAAATGCCGGAACACGGAGATTGGGAAAATGCTCTTATCGGCAGCGGCGGCGGGCGGTTGACGCTGGTTTCCGCGGTGCTTTGTCTGTCCTCTGCCTTGGATATGGTGGCCCCGGTGGTGGCCAATCATCATCTCCGGGTCTGCCATGCGGCCGGGAGCCTGGCCGTGGAGATGGGACTTTCACAGCGGAGCGTGGAAGACGTCTGCCTGGCCTGCCTGCTGCACGACATCGGCGTGCTTTCATTGCGCGAGCGGCTCGACACGTTGGATTTTGATTCCAACGACAAGCACCATGCCGAATTCGGGTACCGACTTTTGCGCCAGTGGAAGGCGCTGGAAAAACCCGCGCTGCTGGTGCGCGCCCATCACGACGCCTATTGTGACAAGCGCGAGGGACTGGGCGGCCACATCATTCACCTGGCGGATCGTATCGACGTTCTGTTGGATCGCAGCCGTTTTGTGCTGGACCAGGTGCCGGATGTGACGCAGCGGATTCTGGCCGGAGCAGGGACCGAGTTTCACCCTGACGTGGTCGAGGCGTTCCGTGCTCTGGCCGGGCGCGATAGTTTTTGGCTGGACATGCATTCCCCGTCCATCCGGGCCATTGTGGAAAAGGAAACACCGCAGAGCCGGTTTCTTTCCATGGACGGGAGCAACATGGAAGCCGTGGTGGAATTCGGCAAGCTGGTGGCCCGGGTCATTGATTACCGCTCCCATTTCACGGCCACGCATTCTTCCGGGGTGGCGGCGTCTGCCGAGGCCTTGTCCCTGGCGTTCGATTTCTCGCCGCAGCGGGCTTCACTCATGCGCGTGGCCGGATATCTTCATGACCTTGGCAAGCTGGCAACGCCCAACGAGATTTTGGAAAAGCCCGGTCCCCTGACGAAGAGCGAAATGCGCATTGTGCGGGCGCATCCCTACCACACGTTGGGGCTGCTGGGCGGTGTGCCGCAGTTGGGGGATCTGGCGCGGTGGGCTGCCTTTCACCATGAACGGCCCTCAGGAGGCGGATACCCCTTTAATCTGGATCGTGGAAAGCTCAGCCGGGAGGCGCGGATCATGGCGGTGGCGGACGTTTTTACGGCCATAACCGAGGATCGGCCCTACCGCGCGGGCATGGAACGGGCGCGGGCCTTTGGTGTGCTCGGCAAGATGGCGGATTCCGGGACGCTGTGTGCGGAATGTGTGGATCTTTTACAGCAGAATTTTGATCAGGTGAACAATGTTCGGGCCACGGAACAGCAACAGGCGCGGCAGGTTTACGGAATCGTGGCCGATTAAGCTGTTCCCAAACGGCAATCTGCTTCGTTGCTGCAAAAAGCTCCACCCCTCGCGTATTGGGTATACGCGTCGGCCTGGAGTTTTTTTTGCGCCTCGCATCTCACCATTTGGGACCAGCTTGGGTGCATCCAAACGGCAATCTGCTTCGTTGCCGCAAAAAGCTCCCCCCTCGCGTC
>NZ_FUYC01000033.1 GCF_900167125.1 Paucidesulfovibrio gracilis DSM 16080 | reverse complement strand
TTTTCCGAGGGGCAACCCTTTCTTGCAGAAAGGGCTTTCCCCTCGGACTCCCCTTCCCAAAGACCGTTCACCGCTCGCGGCTGCCGCCGCTCGACATTTCCGCAAGGATTTACGATGCAGTCCATTCCATACCCATCCGAAACAATTGCCCCCGCGAGTACGCGGGAAGACTCCGCATCGAAACGCGGCGCTCCGGTGGGACAGGAACTACCCCCGCGAGCGCGGGGAAGACCTTCTCGTGCTTGGCGATCTGCCGCGCGCGGCCTCTCTCCCCCTCTGTCAGCGCGTCAAACGCCCTGCCGTCAAAATGTGACTGGACGTGCTTGCTATACGCCTTGGTCAGGGCTTCGTCACTATCGAGATCAGAAAGCCACTTGCGGGCGGCAAGATAATCATCTTGCCGAGCCTTGGTCGCGTACCCCCCATCCACAAATCTGCCCATTTCTTCAAAAAAGACGTGCGCCATTTCGTGGAACGGTGTGGAGGCATCCGCGTTCTCGAACAGGTTGACGATGTATCCGTCAGATCGAATTTGCGTTGCGCCCTTAGCCCCCTGGTACAGCGATTCATCCCGCTGACGCAGATTGACAAGGTCGCTCTCAAAGTATATTTTTTACCCGAGCCGTTGAGTGGAGCCCCCGGAGGCAATTGCAGCCTGTGCTGGTTCGCCCATGAACGGCTCTTTTTCTTGTCCTGATACCGGAGATTCCCGGCCTCAATCTGTCCTAAAAACCAACCCGGCCTGTTCCCATACACGGATGTCAACACGTTGACGCGGTGGTGGTCCTTTACGACGTCAAGCTCTATGGGGACCATCACTGTGCTGCCGTCCTCGCCCTTGAGGTCAAGCATCACGACAAGCCGCCCGGCCTGCGTTGCGCTGTCAAAAATCATGATGGGATCGGCAAGAGCACTCGGGATTTGTTTGACAACCTCCGGCGTTATCTCCGGGTGTTCATCCATCAGCGTGTGTAGCTTGCCGGGGGCGATAACGAGGGCCAGCGGCTTCGCGCACCTGCCGGACAGAGTGTGCGCCAGGAGACGGCTTGATCGAATCAAAAAACTGCTCCTTCGCCTCAAGCGAAAGCCGCGTGTGGAACGCGCCCAGGGACTACCCCCGCGAGCACGCGGGAAGGCCTCGCCTCGCGGGCGTTGACAAGATCGGTTTCCATGTATATTTTTTTACCATATCGGTTGGTCATCTCCAGGGGCAATTGCAGCCCGGCGGACTGTGTCCCAGCCGAGCCTTGGCCTTGAATGGTTGCATCTCCGGGCACTGCTTGCCCGGAAGAGAGGAACCACTTCAAGGCTTTCTTTTGGTCGATGTAAAGCGCCCTGCCTTCTTTGACCTCCCGCGCGTACCAGGATGATGGGACTACCCCCGCGAGCAGGGGTAGAATCCTGGGCCGGATCGCTGGACGTTGGATGTCCAAAGACCAGGGGCGGGTCTTCGGTGCGCCGGGCGAAGTTGGAGACGATGCGTTCCAGGATGCTGTGGGTCCAGGTCTTGGTGTGGCCCGCGCTGTCCGTGTGGGTGCCGGTGCGAAAACTATTGATCCATTTGGTGTTCATTTGACGGCCCTCCCGTGGGTGCGTATATAAAAACTGTGCGGCTCGTATGCCCCCGACCGGTACGGGGATCGCAAAGGGGCTGCGCGGACCCCAGGAAGCCGGTTTCCTGGGGTTTTCCTATTCATCCCGATAACGTACTGCCCCAATTCGCTGTTTTTCCAAATAGTGAAGCATTTCCTCACGGCCTTTGCCGAGGGACTGCCCCCGTTTTTGGTGTAGACCCGAAATCGCGGCAACATGACGACACGCCGCCGCGCTACCCCGCCTGCCCTCCCTCAGACGTTCATCCACGCCATGCCCCCGGCCGCGCGACAGCGCGAGACCGGTAAATGGGGGTCCAGGGGGCCGCGGGCCTCCTGGTCGCCGAAGGCATGCCTTTCAGCCCAGCAGGACTACAGCGGGGGTGTAGACCCTAGACCGGCGGGTCTCACAACGTAGGCCAAAAACAAAGCCCCCAGTGCCAAAAGGCATCTGAGGGCTTTATTTTATTCTGGTACCGGGAGAGAGACTCGAACTCTCAAGGTGTTGCCACCGGCGGATTTTGAGTCCGCTGCGTCTACCAATTCCGCCATCCCGGCGAGTGGAAGAGGTTTATTTAGAAAAATGTGCCGGGAGTGTCAACAGCAAAAACCAGGCAGGAGCGCGGCAACAGGCAGGTCATGGTCCAGCAACCGCCTGTCTGCCGCCCTTGTGGCCGGGCATCCCCCACACAGCGCTGCCAAAAAAAATCACAAACCGTTCACCGCCCTCTTGCGGCTCCGCCCCGCAACAGGCTATCTAACAGTCCATTGTACAGATGGTCGGCCTGCCCATACGCCCTGGCCTTGCAACGGCTCCACGCCACGCTTCCCAGCCTTTTCCACTCCAACGTCGGGAGATCCGCCATGATTCTGCCCATCGGCACACTGGTCAACGCCCTGGCCATCATCCTCGGTTCCATTTGCGGCCTGCTCCTGCACAACCGCTTTCCCGACCGCATCCGCATCATCGTATTTCAGGGGCTGGGGCTGTGTGTCCTGGTCATCGGCCTGCGCATGGCCTTTAAGGCCGAGGACATGCTTTTGGTTATTTTTTCCGTGCTCCTGGGCGGCATTTCCGGGGAACTGATGCGTCTGGACCGACGGCTCGACACCATGGGCGACCGGCTCAAGGGGCTGGTCCGCTCCAAAAATGAACGCTTCACCGAAGGGCTGGTCACGGCCTCCCTGATCTTCTGTATCGGAGCCATGGCCATTGTCGGTTCTTTTGACGAAGCCATCCGCGGCGACCGGACCCTGCTCTACACCAAGTCCGTGCTGGACGCCTTCGCTTCCATCGCCCTGGCCGCGTCCTACGGTCTGGGCGTGCTTTTTTCCTTTCTTGCGGTGTTGATCTATCAGGGGTTGCTGACCCTGTTCGCCGGATATCTTCAGGACTATCTCTCGCCTCTGGTCATCTCTCAACTCACGGGCGCGGGCGGCGTGCTCATCCTGGGCATCGGCATCACCCTGCTGGACCTCAAAAGCATCAAGCTGGCCAACCTGCTGCCCGCCCTGGTCTTCGTCGTGCTGCTGACCATGCTCAAGGGCTGGGCCTCCGGCCTGCTCGGTTTTTGATTTCAGGCGGCAACCAGCCCAAGGCCGTAAAAAGGCCCGACAATGTGCCGGGCCTGGGAGGGCTTTTTCAGCATCGCGTCCGAACCGAACGCCAAGCTATTGTTTCGAAGAGGGATTATTTCCCCTTGTTTTCGGCATAGGCTTCGAGATCGTCAAAGACCCGCTGCACCTCGGCCACGGGCAGGTACTCGGCCACCCGCACCCCTGCGATGTATCCCCGGCCGAATTTTTCAGCCCAGGGCCGCTGCTTGAGTTCGTCCCAGGCACCCTTGCCCGGGGTATCGATAAAGGGTGCGTCGTCCTGGGACAAGGTCACCTCAAACGCTTCATACTGAAACGGATCGTCCAGAATTTCCTCGGGCGTGCTGGAATGCGTGTCGCTGGCCTGCACGGACAGCGTGAACACCCCGCCAACCTTGAGTTCCTCGTAGGTTCGCCCCCAACCGTCCGGAGAGCGGTATGCCTCTTTCAACAACGTTCTGAAATCGTCTGCCATGGGTAGCCGGTCCTCTTCTCTGTTTGAGTTGGTGCGCCGCGTCACTCAATGGTGCGCATGGCCGCGAAGCGCGGTTCGTGCAGCGGCAGCACGCGGTCGGCCATGTCCCGCGCGCGCAGCAGAATATCATACGCGTCCTTGACGTTAAGATGCGTTCCAGGGGGAATCACGTCCATTTCCATGCCGCGGATGGCGGGCGGCGGATTCAGGTTTTCATCAATGGTACAAAAACCGCAGATGAGGGTCTTTCCGCCGGGCGTATCCACCAGCACGGACATGCCGCCTTCGGTATGGGCCGGTGTGTGGATCATGCGGATGCCGGGCAGCACCTCGGTATCCTTGTCCAGGGTAACAATCTGTCCGGCGTCTTCCACGTCCTCCACAAAGTCGGCAAGGTACCGATAATCAAGCGGATGTGGATTGTGGATATTTTCCATTTCTTTTTCATGCACATAGAACGTCGCGTTTTCGCATTTATAGTCATTTTCGCAATGATCATTGTGCAAATGGGTATGCAGAACCACATCCACGTCCTCGGGCTTGAGTCCGAACTCTGCCAGCCCGTCTTCAAAGGTGCGGATCCGGCCGCCGATGGCCTGTTCCCGATCCTCGGAGCAAATGGGGTGCATTTCGCCGGTATCCACGAGCACGGTCTTGTCCCCGCCCTCAAGATACCAGACATATAAGGGAATAACGAATTCCTTTCCCTGATTGTACTGATAGGTCATCATGCTCTTGTCGAACACCTTTGTGCCGACCACGATGGGATGAATCTTCCAGTTCATGCGGATACCTCCGTGCGCAGTATGCCTCCTTGCGCCGGAAACGTCCACGAGTTGATCACTATGGTAGAGAATTCCGACGCCGTGGCGCAACAAAAAAATATGTATCGAAAAGCAATCCGGCAAGGCGCATGCAGCGCGGCTGTCCATTTTTTCCGCTGCCCATGTTTCGCCCGCCCCTGGAATCTTGAATAAATCCAGATTGCGTATGGTTTGCCGCGGTGTGCCGCAACGAATATCCCCGGCATCACGCCACGATTCCTGTGGGTCGTCCCATGGATCCGACTCGGGCAACTGACCTTTTCGTCTGATAATTTCCAAAAGAGACATCCGGCAACGGGTCTGTCCACTTGACCTTTCTGTTATTCAAAAGGTAGATGTTGCAGAATTGATTCGTATCAAATTCCGGGTTCCAGGCGAACATGCGGCGAAATCAGAATACCGCTTTCCGGGTTTTTCACGTGGAGGAGACGCTTCAATATGGATGTGGAACTGGCAAAACCCTTTATCAAGGCCGCCGTGGATGTATTGTCCACCATGGCAATGATCACGCCCGAGGCGGGACGCCCCTACGTGAAGAAAAACAACGTGGCGCAAGGGGATGTAACCGGACTTGTCGGCTTTACCGGAGAACGCAGCGGCAGCGTATCCATTACGTTTGACAAGGCGCTGGCCATCACCATTGTCAAAAACATGCTCGGCGAAGACGTGCAAAATATCATAGAAGACGTGAAGGACGCAGTGGGTGAACTGGTCAACATGGTCTCGGGCCAGGCCCGGGCCGGCCTTTCCCAACAAGGGTATTCCTTCCAGGGATCCACGCCCACCGTAATCATGGGGGACGGACACACCATTTCCCACGTCAGTTCCGGTCCCATCATGGCCATCCCCTTCACGGCGGCTTCCGGCGAATTCACTATTGAATTCTGTATTGAATAGTATCCAAGACAAACCACGGATCATTTCATGAGCATTCTGGACGGGTTCCGAGAGAAAGATTTCCTGGAGCAGATCACCCTGCTCAACGACCTGGCGGCAAACCGTCCGGCCGAAGCCCTGCCCGGGCTGCTCGCTCTTTTTGAATCCCCGGTGGGTGACGCCTCCGTGGACTCCATGGTGGTCATTGCCCTCAACGCCCTGCTGGCGGAGGACGAACCGTTCGCCGTGGAATGCCTGGGCAAGGCCGACTGCAAACTGCGCACCCTGTGCATCCGGGCCTCGGGCGAGCACCGCTTTGCCGCAGCGCTCCAACCCCTGGTGGACCTAGCCCTCAATGAAACAGACCCGGAAATCATCCTGGAATGCCTCACGGCCCTGGCCCGCATCAACGATCCCGCGGCCCTGCCCGCCTTCCGCAAACATCTCTCCTCGGAGGATCCCCTTGCCTCGGGCCTGAGCATTGAAATGTGCGGCCACTTCAACGATGCCTCGGCCCTGCCCTGGCTCAAGGATGTGATCCGCCACAGCCTCGCCGGGGACCGCTACCAGACCTGCGACGTCCCCACCTGGAAGGCTATCCAGGCATTGGGCGACCTCGGTACCGAGGAATCCATCCAGTTCCTGGCCTCGCACCTACACCACAAAAATCCCATCGCCCGCCGCCTGATCACGGACGTAATGGTCGATCTGGGCGAACGGGCCGTCCCCGCACTGCTGGACTCGCTGTACTCCCCGGACGAGGATGTACGCATTCTCGCGGCCAACGTGCTCGGCTTCACGGGTCTGCGCAGCGGCGGCAACGGCCTGATGGAGGCATTCGACCGGGGCCGGGCCGACACGCCCAACGTGCGGTACGCCTTTTACGAGGCCATGGGCCGCATCGGCACCCTGAAGAACATCATCTGCCTCATGGACGGGCTGCACGAAACCGATGAACTGCTGCTCATGGCCGTAGTGGGCGGACTGGAACACCACGTCAACCCGGGCATGGTCCGCACCCTGCTGGACCACCTCCACCGGGCGGACGAGCAGGCCGAACGTCTGGCCGAAGCCGTGATCACCTCCAAGGCCGTGAACCTCTTCCGCGCCCTGCATGAGGACGAGACCGCGGTCGCCCTGCTCATGCAACACCTGCTGCGCACCCGCGACGAGGACGTGCTCAAAGATTTCCGGGAATGCCTGCAAGACATGGACACCGAAGCCGCGAAAAAACATCTCCACGAGATGAAGCAAATCGCAACACAGCAGGCCGAAGAATCCGACCGCCGCGCCCTGGCCGTGGACGATTCCCGCTCCATGCTGGCCCTGCACCGCACCATTCTTGGCGACCTCGGGTACGATGTCACTCTGGCCTCGAACGGACAGGAAGCCATGCAGCACCTCATGGAGGCTGGGCCGGTGGATCTGGTGGTCACGGACATGAACATGCCCGTCATGGACGGTATGCAGCTGGTGGAGCAAATCCGCGACGACATGGACCTCGAAAACACCACCATCGTCATGGTCACCACGGAAAAAGAGGCCTCCCAGCGCGGACTGGCGGAAAATGCCGGCGTGGATGCCTTTATCACCAAGCCATTCCGTCCCGCCGAACTCAAGGAAATGCTCACCAAGCTCATGGACGGCTGACTCTTGCGGGCGGTCTGTTCTCCAGCAGTCCGCGCTGGAAACACCAACGCCCGAACCGTTGCCCGGACGTCACCCTTCCCTGGTCAAGGCATATCGCAATCGCGGCCCTGCCCATTCCATTCCGACATGGCCTCGGCCAGCCGAAAAAACGTGACCACGCGCTCGGCCAGCGGGCGATGGTAGATCATCCCCACATGGCTGACCCGCAGTGGAAGCCGGTCTTCCATCCACCCCTCGCGCCCCACGCGCAGACACTGTTCAGGCATGACCATATTGTCCAGCGGGGTGAACAAGGCCAGCCGCGGAACGTCCCGGGGTTCGGACAGCTCGTCCAGATCGCGCATGACCCGGGAACCGGGCCGCAGGCTCCGCCCCAGCCCGCCAATGGCCACATGTCCCAGCAAGCTGCCGCGGTGCGGCGTGCCCATGGTCGCCACCCCGGCTATCCGCCCCTGAAAACGTTTTTCCGCCAGCAATGCACGGCAAACCAGCCCGCCAAGGCTATGACCGCAAAGCAGTACGCGCTGTCCCGGATTGGACTCCAGCGCCTGGTCCACCACACGGCCCGCCTCCTGCACGATTTCGGAAAACACGGTGGTGAAGCTGCCGTACCCCACGGTATAACTATTGCCGTAGCCGCGACGCTCCAGCCATCGGGCAAACAGCAGCCAGGCCGCAGGATTGTGATACAGCCCGTGAATAAGCACCACGGGTGTTCCCGTTCCGCCGCCCCGCCGCCGAAGCAATCGCTGGAACGGGTAACTCAAACTGATGAGCACCGTGGCTCCCATGGCGTTGAACCATCCGGCCAATACGCCCAGCCACAACCCACCGCTTTCATCGGCGATGCGTTCCAGGTTGCCGCGCAATGCATTGGACGCTATGCTCACGAGGTAACAAAGACCTGGAAAAATCAGGACGATAAAGAGGACGAGAAACAACAGCATATTCATGAAAAGAATGTGCTCCAACCCGTTCGCCGCGTCAATGGCCGAACAGCCCTCCACTGGAAAACACCAGTGAATAAGGAGACATGCTGATGATCAATTTCGACGACTTTCTCAAGGTGGATATCCGCGTGGGCATGATCCGGCGGGCCGAACCGTTTCCCAAAGCGCGCAAACCCGCCTACAAGCTCTGGATCGACCTCGGCGAGACCCTTGGCGTCAAAAAATCCAGCGCCCAAATCACGGAACAGTACCGGCCCGAAGACCTGGAAAACCAACTCGTGCTCTGCGTGGTGAATTTTCCGCCCCGCCAGATCGCGGACTTCATGTCCGAAGTGCTCACCCTGGGAGTGGACGGACACGACAACAGCGGCGTGATCCTGCTCCAGCCCGAACGGGACGCCCCCCTCGGCTCCCGGGTGTACTGATCCCGTAAAACGCACCCCATCTGCTTTCGTTTTCTTTACGGCGGTCCGCATTGCGGTCCGCCCTTGTGTTTTGGTGACGGTTTCGTTACGCACAGAAATTCTTCCGCGCTTTCGCCGACAACCAGCGGTGACGGCCCGCAACAACAGCCCCCACAGGTAGCACTATGTATCGCAAGGTCTGCACCATCATCCTCGCCCTGATCGTGGGGCTGGTTTCCGTGGACAACGCCGTGTATTTCGCCCGCGCCTATTATCTGCACCTCCTGCCCATGTTCGCGTTTTGCGTTCTTGCCTGGGCCATGCTCCGGGACGAACGCACCCCGGAACTTGCCCCGGTGCTCTGGTCCCTGCTGGGCATCGGCGCGGCCTGCGTGAGTCTGGAATTGACCTTCCAGGTCTACAAGCACCACCCCTTTGACGAAAACGGCTTTGTGACCCTGCTTTCGGTCTGCCAACTGGCCCTGATCTGCTTCGTGTGTTTCCACCTCTGGCGGGAACGTAAGGGGGACAATCCCCTGCGGATCAAGGATCCGGCCACCATCTGGCTGATCATCTCCCTGGGTTTCGCTTTTCTGGCCGTGGACGAGAAAGCCCTGCTGCATGAAGGCCTGGACCGCTCGCTGCACAAAGTTCTGCACCTGCACGCCACCGGCTGGACCAGCCGCCTGGACGACATGCTCATCGGGCTATACGGCCTTGCCGCCTTGGTCGTCCTTTGGTTCTACTTTGCGGAGATCAAGCGCTACCGTCGCTGCTTTTCCCTGCTGCGCCTCGGGTTCGTGGTTCTGTTTCTCTCCGTGGCCGCGGACATGGCCTCCAACCGGCCTGACTTTTTCCACTGGCTGCTCGGTCCCGGTGCCGGGGACATGGCCTATTCCATTGTCGGAGGCCTTGAAGAAGTGCTTAAAATCACTAGTGAAGCATTGTTTCTCGGCGCATTTCACAGCGCTGTGCTGGACCGACGCACCCAGAGCGCCGCCAAGCCCGACAGCAGCGTCCCGGCCTGATCCGTATTCGGGCCTTGCCCACCCCCTGCGGCGTCGCGTCTCCGGCATACCAACCGATTCCGCATCATTCCGGATTGTTCCCGCTCCTGGACCGTGATACCCTGGCCCGGTAGCCCGACGCATCCCACGGTCTGTTCACGCGCAACCCCGGAGGCTCGTTCATGCCTGGTCCCACGCTCATTCTCGACATCGGTTCCGGAACCCAGGATGTTTTGTATCATTTCCCGAATCTGGAGCCGGAAAACTGCCCCAAATTCGTGCTCCCTTCACCGGCCCGCATGGTGGCCCAACGCATCCAGTCCCTGGCAGGCCGCCCCCTCTGGCTACACGGTCAGAATATGGGTGGCGGTTTTTTCCGTGCACTCCAGGCCCATTTGAACGCGGGCGGCCCTGTTGCGGCCACGGAATCCGCCGCCTATTCCATTGGCGACGACCTGGACCGGGTTCGCGCCATGGGCATTAGGCAGGCAGAAAAATGCCCGGAGGGATACACGCCGTTGCTGCTGGCGGACTTTGTGCCGGAATTCTGGAATGGATTGCTGGACCATACCGGCCTGGAGCGGCCCGCGCAGATTATGGCCTGCGCCCAGGACCATGGCTTTCACCCCGGAACATCCAACCGCCGGGGCCGGTTCCTGCTTTGGGAACGCCTGCTGCTGGAGGCCCACGGGGATCCCGCGGCCCTGCTCTTTAGCGAAGTCCCCCGGGAAATGACCCGTCTGGCCGATCTGCAAGATGCCATCGGCGGCGGGCTTGTTTCCGACACAGGCGCCGCTGCCGTGCTCGGCGCTCTGCACGAACCGGAAATCGCGGCCCAAAGCCATGAACGCGGCATTACCGTGGTCAACCTCGGCAACAGTCATCTGATCGCCTTTCTTGTCTATCGTGAACGCATTCACGGGGTCTATGAACATCACACCGGACTGGTGGACGCGTCCAAACTGCTGGAGCATCTCGCCCTCTTCCGCACCGGCCGCCTGACCATGGATACGGTCTTTGACGATCGGGGCCACGGCTGCCTGACACTGGATCTTCCCGCCGCTGCCCGGGGCTTTACGCCTACGTATGTCCTCGGTCCCCAGCGTGCGCTGCTCAAGGACGCGGACGTTACGTTTCCGGCTCCGGGTGGCGACATGATGCTGGCCGGATGCTTCGGCATGCTCAAAGGCCGCACCCTGGCTGAGGCGGCCCCCCAGCGCCATTTATAACAGCAGGTTCCCCCAGGATGGTTTAGCATCAACCTGTTCCCGGATACCGACGTACGCCGTTGCCCAAGCTGTTCCGCATCGGCTGTTCCGTCGCCAAATTCTACAGGAGCCTCCATGTTCCGATCCCTGTCCATGAAATGGAAGATCCTGGCCATTGCCCTGGCCGGACCCCTTATCGTGGCCCTGATCCTGGCCGTACAAAATTCCCTGCTCGTGTCCTCCAATGCCGAGGACGCCATCCTGGAAAAGAGCCAGGGAATTCTTCTCATGGCCGAGGCAGGCCGCAATGAGATGTCCCACAAACTGGAACAAGGCATCATTCGTCCTTTTGAGGAGCTGCCCAAGGAGCAACTGCTCCAGGCCGTTCCCATTATCACGGCCATCAACATGGCCATGGTCAACGCCGAGGAAGGCGGCTATGAATTCCGTGTTCCCAAAGTCTCCCCCCGCAACCCGAAAAACACGCCTACCCCGGAAGAATTAAAGGTGCTGGAGCACATGCGCGCCAACAACCTGCGGGAATACGTTGCCCGTGGGTCCGACAGCATCAGCTATTTCCGCGCCATCCACCTGACCCCGGACTGCTTGTCCTGCCACGGCCACCCCAAAGGGGAAAAAGACCCCCTCGGCGGAATCAAGGAGGGCTGGGAAGCCGGGGAAATGCATGGCGCATTTGTGATCACGACCTCTCTCAAAAAAATGCAGGCCGACCTGATGCGCGCCAACACTTTCCTTGCATTGGAAACCCTGCTCATCCTGGCCGTTGTGGCCGTGACCCTCTGGATGCTGCTGGCCCGGCTCGTGTTCCGTCCGCTCCAGGAAATCATCAAGCTGGCCCAGCGTATGGAAGCGGGCAACTTTGCGTCCCGCATGAACAGCAGTCGCCAGGACGAGATGGGCGTTGTGGCCAGAGCCTTGGACAGCATGGCCGAACGCGTTTCCGAAGTAGTGGCGGAGGTGGATCACGCGGCCGAAAGCCTTTCCTCGGGAAGCGCCCAGTTGACCGCGGCGGCGCAAAGTCTGGCGGATGGCGCCGTGAAGCAGGCCGCCAATGTGCAGGAGGTTTCCTCCTCCATGGAGGAAATGGCCGGAAGCATCAGTCAGAACGCCGAGCACGCCGGGCAGACCGAGGAAATCTCGGTCCAGTCCGCCGAAGATGCCCAAAAAAGCGGCCAAGCCGTTGCCGAAGCGGTCAACGCGCTGAAAAACATTGCGGAGCGTACCGAAATCATCGAGGAAATCGCCCGACAGACCAACCTTCTGGCCCTGAACGCCGCTATTGAGGCAGCCCGCGCCGGAGAGCACGGCAAGGGATTCGCCGTGGTGGCCTCGGAAGTGCGCAAGCTGGCCGAACGAAGCGGACAGGCCGCTGCGGAAATCAGCGAACTCTCCAGCTCAAGCGTCAAAGTGGCGGACCGTGCAGGCCAGATGCTTTCAACGCTCGTACCCGGCATCCAGCGCACCGCCGAACTGATCCAGGACATCTCGGCAGCCTGCGCGGAACAGACCTCCGGAGCCACACAGATCAATAATGCTCTGCAGGATCTGGACGGCGTCATCCAGCAAAACGCTTCCGCCTCGGAACAAACAGCCTCCACCTCTGCAACCATCAGCCACCAGGCCAAGCAACTTCGCGCATCCGTGGCGTTTTTCCAGGTCTCGAGCCAGCCTGCCGGGCCAACAGTCATTCCCCGGCAGCCCCCCAAGCTGACAGGAAACAACACCCCTTCCAAGCTGGAATCCGGCAACAGCCATGGCGGATCGGACCAGGAGTTTGAGGAGTTTTAGTCTCTTCCTCTCCTCCAGGACGCAACATTGTACCCAAAGCCTTGTGGACGATACGTCTGCAAGGCTTTTTTTGCACCTTCCGCCATACCGCCCCTGGGCGAAGCAGGATTCCCCTATCATTTCAGTAGAAATTACAATCGAATCCAACCCCATGATATTTTGACAGAAACAACTTGGAATTCTGATCGCTTCATCTTACATTGCAGCTGTTTTGACCGTGACGGTCGGTCCCCGTCCTCAACATTGGTATTGTCTTGAAAAGGATTGTGTCATGAGTCAGCCCCCCCGCTTTGATCCGCTCCAACGCAGCAGCCAGGAAGAAATCCTTCGCCAGAATCGCTTGTTTGAAAAACACGTCTGCTCTTCATTCATTCAGGCATTGCCCGGCGGTGTTTTCATTCTCAACGACAAACGGGAAATCGTATACCTGCACCCACGGAGTGCCGCTCTACTCGGTGATCGAAATGCCAATGATTGTCTTGGCTTGCGAATTGGTGAAGCCCTCGGATGCATCAACGCCCGCCTGGAGCGGACAGGCTGCCAAACCAGCAAGTTTTGCGCCTACTGCGGCGCCATCAAAGCCTTGGAAGGCAGTGAACGGCGCGGGGAAGGACGTGAGGAATGCCACCTGATTCGGCATGTCGGAAACCACACCGAAACCCTGCTGCTGGATGTGCTCGCGGTGCGCATCGCCTCGGAGGAACAAAACTACTGCGTCTTCTCAGCCACGAACCTGACGGAAACCCGGGAACTGAAGGCGTTGGAGCGGTTCTTCTTTCATGACGTGCTCAATCTTGCCGGCGGAGTGCGCAATATGTTGGAAATCCTCAAACCCAAAATGGGGGAGGTCAGCCCCTCCACCATGCGTACGCTCCAGCAAGCAACCGACCGACTCGTCAACGAAATCACGGTGCAGAAAAAAATCTCCCAGGGCAAAGACAAGGAACTCCAAGTCGAACAGGAATATATCCGCGCCCAGGAACTTGCCCAGGATCTGGGGCAGCTCTTTCAGGCCCAATGGCCCAGGGGACCGCATCTGGAAATCTCCCCCAACTTTGCGCCTGTATCCCTTGAATCGGACCGTTCCCTGCTCGGCCGTGTTCTCGGCAATATGCTCAAAAATGCGGCTGAAGCCTCCACAAAAGAGCAAACCGTCACCATCGGATGCGAGCGACACGACAACGCCGTTCGATTTTGGGTACGCAATGAGCAGGAACTGCCCAAAAATATTCGCTTACAGATGTTCCGAAATAGTTTCAGCACCAAGGGAAAAGGGCGCGGCCTGGGCACGCACAGCATGAAGCTGATCGGCGAGCGCTACCTTGGCGGCAAGGTGGGCTTCTGGTCTGATTCAGAGTCAGGAACAGTGTTCTATCTGGACGTGCCGATTTCATCGAACATTGAGCCACAAGAAGCGGTCGGAGCGTCCTCTGCGGCAAGCTAGCGCTCAAATTGGTTTTGATGCAGGAGCCTCGTGCGGACCAGGGGCCAATGGTTCTTTGAAATCCCGTTTCCCGG
>NZ_FUYC01000032.1 GCF_900167125.1 Paucidesulfovibrio gracilis DSM 16080 | reverse complement strand
TCCATTACCGTTATTGCCTTGATCGGCCTGTTCACGGGCATGGTCATGGGCATGCAGCTCTACTTCGCGCTGTCCCTGTTCGGGGCGGACGGATTTTTGGGAACAGGCGTGGCCCTCTCCATGGTTCGCGAGCTGGCCCCCGTGCTTACGGCCATCATGGTCACGGGCCGGGCCGGATCCGCCATGACCGCGGAAATCGGGGTCATGCGCATTTCCGAGCAGATCGACGCCCTGGAGATCATGGGCATCAATTCCATGAGCTACCTGGTCAGCCCCAAGATGGCGGCGTCCATCATCAGTTTTCCCATCCTGACCTGTTTTTTCAATCTCATCGCCCTGTTTGGTGGCTGGCTCACGGGCGTACTGCTCTTGGGTGCCAATGAGGGTGTCTATTTCTACCGCGTGCAGCAGTCGCTGGAGTGGAGCGACATTTCCGGCGGGTTCATCAAGGCGTTGGTGTTCGGAATCGTTGTTTGCACCGTGAGCTGCTACCAGGGATATTTTACGCATTTGCGGCGCGACGCCGTGGGACCGGAAGGCGTGAGTCAGGCCACCACTCATGCCGTGGTCATGAGCTGCGTGCTCATTCTCATGTCCGACTATGTGTTGACCTCTTTGCTTTGGTAACGGAGAAAAAGGAATGTCCGGCCACAAACACGATATCCGACTGACGGGCCTTTCCGTGGGCTACGGCGGCAAGGCCGTTGTCAGCGACGTGAACGTGACCCTGCCCGGCGGCAAAATCACCGTGATCCTGGGCGGGTCGGGCTGCGGCAAGTCCACACTGCTCAAACACATTCTGCGGCTGCACGATCCCATTGCCGGGGCCATCCACATTGGTCGCCACAACATCATGGAGTTGAGCCGTAAACAATGGGCCTGCCTCAAGCTGCGCCTGGGACTGTTGTTTCAGGACGGTGCCCTGCTCGGTTCCCTGACCCTGGGGGACAACGTGGCCCTGCCGCTGCGGGAACATACCCGCCTGAAACCCCGCCAGGCGCAGGAAATCGCCGTTGCCAAGCTCGGGCTGGTGGGCCTGGAAAATTTCGCCCATCTGTATCCCAACCAGCTTTCCGGCGGCATGCGCAAGCGTGCGGGCTTGGCCCGGGCCATGGTCATGGATCCGGCCATTTTGTTTTGTGACGAACCCACGTCCGGGCTTGATCCCATCAACTCCGCGGAATTGGATCAGTTGCTGCTGGAACTCAAGCAGCGGTTTGATATGACGCTGGTCGTGGTCAGTCACGATCTGGCCAGCATGCGCACCATTGCGGACCATGTGGTCGTGCTGGGCGAGGGCCGGGTTTTGTTCGACGGTTCCCTTGAGGAGCTGGAGGCCACTCGTGATACGTATTTACGTCGGTTCCTGGACCGTCTGGCCGAGGAGCGCGATACTCCGAGGCTGGGGACGGCCCAATTGGACCCGTCCGTTATGAAAATGGACTGCTCCCGTCTGCTGGGCGGGGAGGCGAGATAACGCCGAGACCGCTTGTACCCAGGACGGGGCAAAGGGATCCAAAGACCGAAAAGCCCCACGCAGTCTCCAGGTGCAACGCAGGGAACAGGAAAAAGGAATGTCCAGATGGCCAATGTGAAAAAATATTCGAAAGAAACCGCGGTGGGCATTTTTGTGTTCATCGGGCTGCTCTGCATCACCTACATGAGTGTCAAACTCGGAAACGTAAAGCTGTTCACTGACGAATACTATAATGTTTCCGCAGTGTTCACAAAGATTACCGGGCTGAAGGTCAATGCTCCGGTTTCCATGTACGGCGTGGAAGTAGGGTTTGTGGAAGCGATTGATCTGGATCTTGAGGGTAAGGAAACCAACGGCGTTCCGGTTGCGGTTGTCTCCCTGGCCATCCAGCGGGATTACCAGGTCGACGACGAGGCCGTGGCCTCCATCAAAACCAGCGGTCTCATCGGCGATAAATTTGTTGATATCGCCCTGGGGCTTGGTATGGATACACTGCAGGACGGAGACGTGATTTACGATACCAACCCTGCCATCGATCTTGAAGATTTGATTAGCAAATTCGCCATGTCCGATAGCGGCGCAGGCGAGGAATAACCGCTTTGCGCGGGGCGCGTCCATCCGAGCCGATGCCCGGCGCGTGCAAGAGGGGGATTCGGACAGTGAAACGATGCATCATCACCACACTCATGCTGTTGGTCCTGGCCTGCGCGGCAGGAGCGGCCCAGGCCAAGACGCCCACGCAGACCTTGGAAACAGCTCTGGATCAGCTGCTTGCTATCCTGCAGGATCCACGATATGACACTACTGATGGAATATCGGAGGATCACCTTTCCGCGCTGCGCGATGAGGTGGAAAATTTCTTCGATTTCAGGGAGCTGACCAAACGCGCCGTGGGGCGGCCCTGGCTGAACTTTACGGATCAGCAACGGGACGAACTGACCAGCGTTTTTAAAAAGCTCCTTGAAAAAACGTATTTGCGGAAGCTGAACACCGAGTACCTCAATGAGTTGGCCGCTTTTGATGAAGATTCCATCGTCTTCCTCGATGAGCGGGTCAAGGGCGACAAGGCCATGGTCTACGCCCGGTTCCAACTGACGGATAAACCGCTTGATGTGAACTTCCGGCTCATTGAACGGGAAGGGCATTGGTGGACGTATGACGTCATCGGTGAAGGACTGACGTTGCTGGGTATCTATCAGGACGAATTTAAAAACGTTTTGGTAAATCAGACCCCTGACGACCTCATCCGCCTCCTGGAAGACAAGATCACGGCGCTTGACGAAAAGCGTGAAGAACAGAGCGCTGCCGAGGCAGCATCAGAATAAACCGCCGGAAAATGACCCGGCCATCCAAGCGAGAGGATGAATCATCATGAAACGTTCGCTCACCGCCACACTGCTGCTGCTGGCTCTTGCCTTCGCGCTTTCCGCTGTTCCCGCCGCTGCCTCGGAAGAGGCGCAGGTAATGGAAGTGGCCCAATGGGAATACGATGCCGGGGACGAGTTTAGCGAAGCCTTTGATGCCCAGGGCAATGCGCCCACGGCGGAAGGGGATGTCGTGGACCGTACCCCCGACCCGTTCGAAGGATGGAACCGTTTCTGGTTCCAGTTCAACGATAGACTGTATTTTTACCTGGTGAAGCCTGTTTCCCAGGGATACGCCTACGTAATCCCGGAACGGCCCCGCCAGTGGGTGGAAAACTTTTTCACCAACCTCATGTTTCCGGTTCGATTCGTGAACTGCCTGCTCCAGGGCAAGCTTGATTCCGCAGGAATGGAAACATCCAAGTTCATCGCCAATACCGCGTTCGGACTCGGCGGCCTGGCGGACGTGGCCTCGGATATGGATCCGGTCCGTCCCACCCCCCCTGGCGACGAGGACTTGGGGCAGACCTTCGGCTCCTGGGGTATCGCCAACGGGCCGTACCTTGTCTGGCCCATCATCGGACCCAGCACGGCCCGCGATTCCGTGGGCTACGTGGGCGACCATTTCATTACGCCCACCACGTACCTGCATCCCTGGTACTGGTCCGTTGCCGCCAAAGCCTATGAAAAAGTCAACTTTGTGTCTCTGCGTATCGGTGAATACGAAGGCATAAAGGAAGGGGCCATCGACCCCTACGTGACCTTCAAAAGCGCCTACCTGCGCTATCGGGAAAAGAAGGTGTCCAAATAGTCGTGAGCACAACAAAGACAATCGCGGTCATTTCGGACACACACATGAACCAGCCTCCGGGCTGGTTCTTGCGTGTGTATGAGCAATATCTCCAGCCCGCCGATGCTGTCCTGCATTGCGGGGATATTACCGGACCCGCAACCTATCATGAGTTGCTGCAGCATCCATGCTTCCACGCGGTGCTCGGCAATTGTGATTGGGATCCGAATCTTGGAACGGAACTCATCCCCATGCTTCGCCTGGAGCTGTTTGGCCTGCGTATTGGTATGGCCCACGGCTGGGGAAGTCGGCCCGGCGTCCCTGCCAGGGTTGCCGAGGCGTTTGGTACCGAGGTTGATCTCGTGTGCTTCGGGCATACCCATAACAGGTTCTGGTCCGATGAATTCGGTCCCATGCTCTGCAATCCCGGCTCCGTGGCGGAAGGCTCCATGGCGCTCGTAACGATTGATGCTGATCGGGAATTGGCATGTACGTTTGTTGATCTGGATATGAAGAGTTAGTTTTTTTCTGCCTTCGGCGACCAGGAGGGAAACCTTTCTGAAGAAAGGTTCTCCCCCCTGGACCCTCTTTCCAAAGACTTTTCCTCGCTCCAGGCCTGCGGCCTGTCGTTTTCCCTTTCCCCCTCCCCAAACAAAAGAGCGGCCTAGGCCGCTCTTTTGTTTGGGGGCGCACCGTTGCCGCGAGTTTCGGGAGGGCGGAGCCATCCCGGAAATCGCGGCAACATGAGATCGCGCCGCCGCGCTGTTCCGCCTTGCCACTCCCCCGACTCCCTTTCACCCCACGCCCCCGGCCGCGCGCAGCGCGAGACCGGTAAATGGGGGTCCAGGGGGCCACGGGCCTCCTGGCCGCCGGAGGCATGCCTTTATATATAAATGTAGTACCAGGGCGTACAAAAATAATCAAAAAAAAGGGGAGACAGACTGTGCTGTCTCCCCTTGGAATGCGATGCAATGAAGCGAGTTACTTCATGTCGGAGCCGGAAGCGGCTTTCTGCATCTTGACCTCGACCTTTTCGGTCAGGTTCTCGTAGTAGTCGCGCAGGATGTCGAGGACTTCGTCACGACCGAAGTGATCGGGGATCTCGGTGCCTTCGGACAGACCCTTACGCAGCTTGGTGCCGGACAGGATGACGCGGTCTTCCTTGGTGTGCGGGCAGGAGCGCATGGAGGCCATGCCGTCGCACTTGTAGCAGTAGAAGGTCCAGTCGATCTTCATGGGCTTGGTGATCAGAGCCTTTCCGGGCTCGGGGCAAGCTTCGGTGGCATAGGGGATGCGGTCGAAGATTTCCTGGGCTTCGAACAGGCCGTAGAAGTCGCCCACGCCAGCGTGGTCACGACCGATCAGCATGTTGTTGATGCCGTAGTTCTGACGGAAGGTGGCGTGCAGCAGGGCTTCGCGCGGACCGGCGTAACGCATGTCCAGCGGGTAACCGGCGTTGATGACGTTTTCGGGCACGAAGTACTTGTCGATGAGGGTCTGGATGCACTTGATGCGCACGGATCCCGGGATATCGCCAGGCTTCAGGTTACCGATGAGGGAGTGGATGACCACGCCGTCGCAGACTTCCACGGCGATTTTGGCCAGGAACTCGTGGGAGCGGTGCATGGGGTTACGCAGCTGCAGGGCGGCCACGTTGTTCCAGCCGCGCTTTTCCATTTCGGCACGGATCTGGGCGGGGGTCAGGTATACGCCGGGGTAACGCTCGGCGTAGTCGCCTTCGGAGAGGACTTTCACGGGTCCGGCCAGGTTGAACTTGCCCTGGGCCATGACCATCTGGACGCCGATGTGGTCTTCGAGGGCGGTCTTGAAGAAGTCGCCTTCGGAGTCTTCGCCGTGGCCTTTGTAGACCATTTCGGATTCCCACTTTTTGTCGGCTTCGGTCATCTCGTACTTTTCTTCCACCTTCATAGTGGCGTAGATGATGCCGTCCGGGGCTTCCAGAGCGATTTCGTCACCGACTTTGACTTCTTCGTCATCGGTGTCGAGGGTGACCGGGACGGGCCAGAAGGTGCCGTCGGCCATGAGGAACTTTTCACAAACGCCTTTCCAGTCGGCCTTGGTCATGAAGCCGCTCAGCGGGGAGAAGCCGCCGATGCCCATCATGATCAGGTCGCCTTTGGCGCGGTTGGAAATCTGGATTTTTTTCAGGCCTTCAGCCTTTTTCTTCTCAGCGTCGAGCTCGGCGCCTTCCAGCAGGCAGCAGACGAGGCCTTTGCCTCCATGAGGGGGTACCAGTTTGGACATATGATCCTCCATTAAATTGGTGTTAGCCGTTCACCTCAGCCAGGGCAATACGCGGCAGGGGCAACCTGCCCTTGCCGCGGCGAAAGTGCTCTGCACTCATAACGTGGGATTGGTTATGTCCCGATTGTGAATCTTGTGTCAAGGGCAAAATTTCTCAAGGGGTGCGTATATGTGTTGTAGGAGGAGGGGGAGAGTATGGCTAAATTTTATCTAAAATTAGTCTAGAAACAGCCTGTGGAAAATGTTCGTAAAAAAGTGAGTAAAAACAAGAGATATTAAAATAAATAGGAAAAGAGCCGCTTGAGAAAAAAAACACTTGCGAACCGCAAGGGGTTGAAATATGGATGGGCAAGTTGAGAGTGGATGACGGCGGATTCCAAAAAAAGGGATCCACGAGGCGTTGAGGAATTTCAGCTTCGCCTCGCTTGTTCAAAAATTCACTTTCACCTTGACACCTCTTGTCCAGCTTGCTATTTCCGCTCTTCATAGCCTGGGCAATAGGCGAACAATATACATTGGTTGAAGGCTCTGTCGGTAGATGTGTAAGTTACTTAAACACCTTAGGAGGATATGCTATGCCGACCTTTGTCAACCCGGAAAAATGTGACGGCTGCAAGGGTGGCGAAAAGACCGCTTGCATGTACATTTGCCCGAACGATCTCATGATCCTGGACCCTGATGAAATGAAGGCGTACAACCAGGAGCCTGACGCTTGTTGGGAATGCTACAGCTGCGTTAAAATTTGCCCCCAGGGCGCCATCGAGGCCCGTCCCTACGGCGACTTCGCTCCTCTCGGCGGCACCTGTATCCCCATGCGTTCCGCTGAGGACATCATGTGGACCGTCAAGTTCCGCAATGGTTCCGTGAAGCGCTTCAAGTTCCCCATCCGCACCACCCCTGAAGGCTCCATCAAGCCCTTTGACGGCAAGCCCGAGCCGGGTGACCTGGACTCTGAACTTCTGTTCACCGAGACCGAACTGGTTGCCCCCAAGGAAGCCCTTGGCAAGAAGTTCGACGTGACCGACGCTGACATGACCCGCGTGTGGAAGGGCGGCGAGCTGGACGGCTAGCCGAGGCTGGTCCGTTTACGCTTGTTTGAGAACTTGAATCGAATTTACTCAAGGAGGAACTGATATGCCTCTGCTTCCCATTAAAGAAGCTTCCAAAGGCGTTGCTCTTGCCGAACCTGAAGTAATTGAAATGCACGCTGACATCCTCATGGTCGGCGGTGGCATGGGCACCTGCGGCACCGCTTTCGAAGCCGTGCGCTGGGCCGACAAGGTCGGTGGCGACATCTCCATCATGCTGTGTGACAAGGCCGCCCTCGAGCGCTCCGGCGCCGTGGCGCAGGGTCTGTCCGCCATTAACACCTACCTGGGTGAGAACGATGCCGACGATTACGTCCGCATGGTCCGCACCGACCTGATGGGCCTCGTCCGCGAAGACCTGATCTTCGACCTGGGCCGTCACGTGGACGATTCCGTCCATCTGTTTGAAGAGTGGGGCCTGCCCTGCTGGATCAAAAAAGACGGCAAGAACGTTGACGGTGCCAAGGCCAAGGCCCAGGGTCTGTCCCTGCGCAATGGCGACCCCTGCGTCCGCTCCGGCCGCTGGCAGATGATGATCAACGGTGAGTCCTACAAGTGCATCGTGGCTGAGGCCGCGAAGAACGCCCTGGGCGAAGAGCGCTACATGGAGCGTATCTTCATCGTGAAGATGCTCCTGGACGCCAATGAGCCTAACCGCATCGCCGGTGCCGTCGGCTTCTCCACCCGTGAGAACAAAGTCTACGTGTTCACCTGCAACGCCGCTGTCGTGGCTTGCGGTGGTGCCGTTAACGTGTACCGTCCCCGCTCCACTGGTGAGGGTATGGGCCGCGCTTGGTACCCGGTCTGGAACGCCGGCTCCACCTACACCATGGTGGCTCAGGTCGGTGGCGAAATGACCATGATGGAAAACCGCTTCGTGCCCGCCCGCTTCAAGGACGGTTACGGCCCGGTCGGTGCCTGGTTCCTGCTCTTCAAGGCCAAGGCTACCAACTACAAGGGTGAGGACTACTGCGAGACCAACCGCGCCATGCTGAAGCCTTACGAGGATCGCGGCTACGCCAAGGGTCACGTCATCCCCACCTGCCTGCGTAACCACATGATGCTCCGCGAAATGCGCGAAGGTCGTGGTCCCATCTACATGGACACCAAGACCGCCCTGCTGAGCACCTTCGAGACCCTGTCTCCCGAAGATCAGAAGCACCTCGAGTCCGAAGCCTGGGAAGACTTCCTCGACATGTGCGTCGGTCAGGCCAACCTCTGGGCCGCCACCAACTGCGCGCCTGAGGAGCGTGGCTCCGAGATCATGCCCACTGAGCCGTACCTGCTCGGTTCCCACTCCGGTTGCTGCGGCATCTGGGTTTCCGGTCCGGACGAGTCCTGGGTCCCCGAGGACTACAAGATCAAAGCCGACAACGGCAAGGTCTACAACCGTATGACCACCGTGAACGGCCTGTTCACCTGCGCTGACGGCGTTGGCGCTTCCGGCCACAAGTTCTCCTCCGGCTCCCACGCCGAGGGTCGTATCGTCGGTAAGCAGATGGTCCGCTGGGTCGTCGACCACAAGGACTTCAAGCCGGCTCTGAAAGAAAGCGCCGCTGACCTCGCCAAGGAAATCTACCAGCCCTGGTACACCTACGAGGAAGGCAAGGCCATCTCCACTGACCCGGTCGTGAACCCGAACTACATCACCCCGCGTAACTTCATGATGCGCCTGATCAAGGCCACTGACGAGTACGGCGGCGGTGTTTCCACCCTGTACATGACCTCCAAGGCTCTGCTGAACACCGGCTTCTGGCTGCTCGGCATGCTGGAAGAGGACTCCAAGAAGCTGGCCGCCCGCGACCTGCACGAACTGATGCGCTGCTGGGAGCAGTTCCACCGCCTGTGGACCGTGCGCCTGCACATGCAGCACATCGAGTTCCGCGAAGAATCCCGCTACCCGGGCTTCTACTACCGCGGCGACTTCATGGGCCTGGACGATTCCAAGTGGAAGTGCTTCGTGAACTCCAAGTACGATCCCGCCACCGGCGAGACCTCTATCTTCAAGAAGCCCTACTACCAGATCATCCCCGAATAAGCGGGACGATCAACTCGGCTGCGGGCCACATGGCCCGCAGCCTTTTCTTCTGGCAGTGGGAAGATGGTCTGAACCCGGCCTGGGACATGTACGTCGTCCTTGCCTGGGTTTAGGCCATTTTCTTGAGTGGGCCTTCTAATGATCATCTAGGGAGGAATGAGAATGTCGAACAACAGTATTCTCGTAGTTGGCGGTGGATTCGCAGGGATCACCGCTGCCTTGGAGGCCGCTGAATTAGGCTACGAGGTCTTCATTGTGGAGAAGAACCCGTACCTTGGCGGACGAGTGGCGCAATTGAATCAGTATTTCCCGAAATTGTGTCCTCCCTCCTGCGGGCTTGAAATTCAGTTCCAGCGCATCAAAAAAAATCCGAAAGTCAAGTATTACACCTTGTCCCAGGTGGATTCCATTTCCGGAAGCGCCGGCAACTACAACGTCACCGTGACCAAACAACCCCGGTATGTGAACGCGCGTTGCACCTGCTGCGGCGAGTGTGCCAAAGCCGGAAGAACCGAAGTGGACAGCGAGTTCGACTTCGAAACCGGTAAGCGCAAGGCCGCCTACACCACGCACCTTTTCGCGTTCCCCGCGCGCTACACCATCGATCCCGACACTTGCGACAAGATCGAACTGGAGCGCATCAAGGACGCCTGCCCCTACGACGCCATCGACCTCGAAGAGCAGCCCAAAACCTTTGATCTGAATGTGGGCAGCATCGTCTGGGCCACTGGTTGGAAGCCCTATCCCATGGAAAAGCTCACCAACCTGGGCGGCGGCAAGGTGCCGAACGTTATTTCCAACATGCAGATGGAGCGGCTGGCTTCTCCGTCCGGTCCCACCGACGGCCGGATCGTGCGGCCCAGCGACGGCGCCGAACCCAAGCGCATCGCCTTTGTGCAGTGTGCCGGTTCCCGCGACGAAAACCACCTCAACTACTGTTCCTACATCTGCTGCATGGCCAGCCTCAAGCACGTGCGCTACCTGCGGGAACGCTACCCGGAAGCCAAGGTCGTGGTCTACTACATCGACCTGCGCACCCCGGGACGTTACGACAAGTTCAAGTCCCTCACCGTGGATGACCCGAATCTCTCCCTGGTCAAGGGGAAGGTCGCGGCCGTTGCCGAGGACAAGGACAACAACCCCATCCTCACAGTGGAAAATGCCGTCACCGGCATTAAAAACGATGAACAGTTCGACCTCGTGGTGCTCGCCACCGGCATGCAGCCCAGCGCGGCCGGGGAAAAGCTGCCCGCCGGACTGCCCGTGGACGAGGAGGGCTTCATCATCGGCGGCGAAGACAAGGGCATTGTGGCCGCCGGCTGCGCCAAGCTGCCCCTGGACGTCATGAAGACGGCCCAGAGCGGAACCAGCGCCGCCCTCAAAGCCATCCAAAACGTTGTCGGGAGGTAAAAAATGGCTGAGAAGCTTGGTGTATACATTTGCGGCGGTTGCGATATCGCCAAGAGTCTTGATGTGGAGGGGCTTGCCGAGTTCGTGAAGAACGGCAGGCACCAGTCCCTGTGCCCGGTGGTCAAGACCAGCCCGGTGCTGTGCTCCCCGGAGGGACGCGCTGAAATCGAGGCGGACATCGAGGCCGAAGGTTTGGACGGCGTGGTGGTTTGCGCCTGCTCCCCGCGCGTCAAATGGGACGTGTTCGAGTTTGGTGCCACCCAGGTCAATCGCGTAAACCTGCGCGAACAGTGTGTCTGGACCTTTGCCGATGAACCGGAAAAGGAAGACCTGCTCGATTCCATGGCCAAAGACTATGTCAACATGGGCATCGTCTACCTGAATAAGAGCAGCGTCCCCGAGCCGGAAGTCGAGAAGTGTTCCGAGACCATCATGGTTCTGGGCGGCGGCTTCACCGGTATGAACGCGGCCCTGAACGTGGCCAAGGCCGGCAAGGACGTGGTCCTGGTCGAAAAGGACGCGGAACTCGGCGGCAAGGCCAGGGACATGTACAAAACATTCCCCCTGACCTACCCCAACACCCAGCTTCAGGACACCGGGCTGGATAAGCTCATCGCCGAGGTTCAAGCCAGCGATAAGATCACGGTCAAGACCTCCGCCACGCTGGAAAAGCTCAAGGGCGCGCCCGGTCACTACACCGCGGTCATCAACGGTGAGGAACTGACCATCGGCGCCGTGATCCTGGCCACCGGCTGGGTACCCGGCAACACCGAATATCTGGCCCCCCTGGGCTACGGCAAGTTCAAGAACGTGGTCACCACGTCCGAACTGGAAAAAATGGCCAAGAACGGCGGCATCAAACGGCCGTCCGACAGCAAAGCGCCCAAGAGCGTGGCCTTTATCCTGGATGTGGAAAAGTTCATGGCCGACGTGGACTATTCCAAGCCTGCCGTGTCCGTGTGCGAGGCTCCCGACGATCTGCCCTGCGACGGCAACGAGGAAGAGGGCGAGGAATGCGAAACCTTTGTCTACGAAGACAAGGAATCCGCCCGCCATCTGGCCTACAGTGCTGAAATCTCCAGCCTCGTGGCCCTGAAGCAGGCCGCTTATGTTCGGGAAGATGCCGAAGCCATGGCCTATGTGCTCTATGACCACATGATGGTTCCCGGCGTGAACGAACGCTTCTACAAGGTCGCGCAGGATGATCCGGGCGTCATGCTTTCCAAAGCCCGTGTCACCGAGATCAAGGAAGGCGCCGGAAGCTCCCTGATCATCAGCGCCAAGAACACCCTCCTCGGCGAGGAAGTGGAAATCATGGCCGATATGGTCGTACTGCCCACGGCCATCGTGCCCGGCACCGCCCATGAGCCGACCATGAACTTCGAGTATCGCCAGGGTCCGGCCTTCCCCGATCTGGAACTGTTCGACGGATTTGCGGATTCCAACTACATCTGCTTCCCGTACGAGACCCGGCGCACCGGCGTGTACGCCGCAGGTTGCGTTCGCCAGCCCATGCCCCTGAACCTGGCCCAGGACGACGCCGCGGGCGCGGCCCTGAAAGCCATTCAGTGCGTGGCTAGCGCGGATCACGGCGTGTCCGTGCATCCCCGCTCCGGTGACCGCTCCTTCCCGGTCTTCAACTTCGTGCGTTGCACCCAGTGCAAACGCTGCACCGAGGAATGCCCGTTCGGCGCCCTGGACGACGACGAAAAGGGTACCCCGATGCCCAACCCGACCCGCTGCCGCCGTTGCGGTACCTGCATGGGTGCCTGCCCTGAGCGCGTCATCGGATTCGATAACTACAACATCGACCAGATGGGTTCCGCCATCAAACAGGTCCAGGTACCCGACAACATGGACGAGGGCGGACCCCGCGTCATCATCCTGGCCTGCGAAAACGACGCCTATCCCGCGCTGGATATGGCCGCCTTCCGCGGACACTCCTGGAGCCCCTACGTTCGCGTGCTTCCGGTGCGCTGCCTCGGCTCCGTGAACGCCATCTGGGTCGCCGACGCCATGAGTAAGGGCGTGGACGGCGTGATGCTCCTCGGCTGCAAATACGGCGACGATTATCAGTGCCACTTCATGAAGGGATCCGAACTGTGCAACCGCAGAAAGGAAAACATCGCCGAATCGCTCAACCGCCTGGGCGTCGAACCCGAGCGCGTGGAGCAGTATGAAGTCGCCATCGACGAGTACGACAAGGTGCCTGGACTGATCGAAGAGTTCATGACCAACGTCGTCGCCAAGTTTGGCCCCAACCCCTTCAAGGGCTACTAGGAGGTATTGGACCATGTCGAACCCCGTCAAGGTTCAGCCGGATCTCAAATTTGTACAGGAACTGCAAGCTGTTGGGGGTGAATCCCTCAAGAAGTGCTACCAGTGCGCCACCTGTTCGGTGGTCTGCCCGCTTTCGCCCCAGGACGATCCGTATCCGAGAAAGGAAATGGTCTGGGCGCAGTGGGGACTGAAAGACCGGCTTGTCAACGATATCGATATCTGGCTCTGCCACAACTGCGGCACCTGCTCCGACCTGTGTCCTCGTGGAGCCAAGCCCGGCGATCTGCTCGGCGCTTTGCGCAATATGGCCTACCGTAGCCTGGCCGCGCCCAAGATCATCGGCAAATGGATGAGTTCTTCCAAGTATCTGCCCCTGTTGGTGGCCATTCCCGCCGCCCTGTGGCTGATCATCTGGGTCATCCGCGCCTCGCAGCTGGGAACCGCGTTCCCGCTGTTTGAAGCCTCCGGGCACGGCTGGAAGGCCGTTGCCGACGGCGCTGTCGTCTACGGCGGTCTCTTCCCGGGCGACTACACCATCGACCCCATCTTCGTACTGACCTTCTTCACCATGGTGGGGATCTTCGTCGGTGCGGTGCGCAAGCTTCTGGCCTCCTTCGCGGACCTGCCCCAGGTCTACGTACTCGGCCAAAAAGAAAAGCCGTCCTTCCTGGCCGCGCTCATCGACACCTTCAAGTATGAAGTGTTGCGCAACAGCCAGATTCAGGAATGCGGGGACGAACCCGTGGACGCGCAGCGGTACAAGGGCCACATGTTGCTCATGTATTCCTTTGTCGCGCTGGCCATTGTCACCGGCATTGTGGCCGCGACCCACTGGGGCGGTTACTTCCTGGCCTGGATCGGTGCTCCCGAGGGGCTGACTAACTTTGTGGCGCTCGTGGGACACACTCCCATGAACCTCGCCAACCCGGTTAAGCTCCTGGCCAACGTCGGCTTTGTCGCCGGTCTGCTCGGCCTGATCGGACTCACTGCCCGGCGCATGGGACTGGATAAAGCCAAGCAGGGTTCCTCCTGGTATGATTGGTACCTGTTGACCATCATCTGGGTCGTGTTCCTCACCGGCTTCGGCGCGCAGGCCTTCCGTCTCATGGGACAGAAGTTCATCGCCTACCCGACCTACTACATTCACCTCGTGTCGGTGTGGATGCTCTTTGCGTACCTGCCCTGGTCCAAGCTCGGTCACCTCGTGTACCGCACCGCGGCCCTGGCCTACGCCAAGAAGATCGGCAGAATCCCCATGGGACCGCGCAATAACTAGCGCGCCCGGGCGAAGAATCAACAAGGAAACAACGTTTCTACCTTTTTGAGGAGGCATACGATGTCCGACGTCAAAGAAACCCCCGAAGTCCAGGAAGTGCAGGAAAAGGTGTTCCCCATCAGCACGTTCGTCACCGCGCTGCGCGGCGCCGATCAGGTGGACGCCGAACTGCTGGAGTTCCTCTCCTTCGTCACGCAGACCGATGTGAACGCCGACCTGGCCCCCGTGGCCGCCGGCCTGTCCAAAGGATACATCTACGAGGTCGAGCCGAACCTGACCAAGCAGGCCGAAGGCGAACTCAGCGGACTTGGAAACAAAGTCAAATTGGCGCCCCTGGCCGGGACCGAGTTGTCCCAGGCCCAGGCCGCTCTGAATAAGCTCACTGAGCTGCAAAAAGAAAATGCTGACCTGAAAGCCCAGATCGAAACCCTGACCGCTGAAAAGGCCGACCTGGACGCTAAAGCCAAGTCCCTGTCCGCTCGTGTCAAGGTGATCGACGACGCCAATAAGGCCGGTGAGTCCAAGATCGAACTTTCTTCCAAGAAAGTTGACGACATGGTTAAAAAGCTCAACGCGCTCATGGAAGAAGTGGACAAGGTCAAACAGCAGGGCGTGGTCGTTGCCGGTGCCGCCGGTGACGGAGCCGCTGCTGCCGATGGTGCGGGCGGAGATGCCCCCAGCACGGGCGGCGCCCCCGAAGAAGACTTCGGTTTCGGCTCCAACCCCTTCGCGGATTCCGAGTGGTAAACCGCGACCTCCCAAGATCATAGATGGTACCCAAGGCTCCTGCTTCGGCAGGAGCCTTTTTTGTGCAGGGAGAGAAAAGCATGCCTCCGGCGGCCAGGAGGCCCGCGGCCCCCTGGACCCCCATTTACCGGTCTCGCGCTGCGCGCGGCCGGGGGCATGGGGTGGGAGGGCGTCTGGGCGTGGGCAGGCGGAGCAGTGCGGCAGCGCGATCTCATGTTGCCGCGATTTCCGAGATGGCTCCGCCCTCCCGAAACTCGCGGCAACGGTGCGCCCCCAAAAGCAAAGGAACGGCTTCGGCCGTTCCTTTGCTTTTGGGGAGGGGGAAAGGAGGAGGTGAAACAAAAGAAAAAACGATAACCGCGACAGGCCGCAGGCCTGGAGCAAGGAAAAGTCTTTGGAAAGGGGGTCCAGGGGGAAGAACCTTTCTTCAGAAAGGTTTT
>NZ_FUYC01000031.1 GCF_900167125.1 Paucidesulfovibrio gracilis DSM 16080 | reverse complement strand
GCCTTCGGCGACCAGGGGGAAAACCTTTCTGAAGAAAGGTTCTTCCCCCTGGACCCCCTTTCCAAAGACTTTTCCTAGCTCCAGGCCTGCGGCCTGTCGCGGGTAACTATTTTTTGTATTGTTTCATCTCCCCCTTCCCCCCCTCCCAAAGCAAAAGAACGGCCGAAGCCGTTCTTTTCTTTTGGGGCGCACCGTTGCCGCGAGTTTCGGGAGGGCGAAGCCATCCCGGAAATCGCGGCAACAGAACGACACGCCGCCGCGCTGCTCCGCCTATCCACTCCCCGGACTTCTTCCCACCGCACGCCCCCGGCCGCGCGCAGCGCGAGACCGGTAAACGGGGGTCCAGGGGGCCGCGGGCCTCCTGGTCGCCGAAGGCATGCCTTTCAGCTCTGCCGGGCCGCCGGAGGCGTTCCTACGTATCCCATCAAGCCAGAAGCAGCAGGCCCAGGGCCGCGGCGACTTCGCCGATGACAATGCAGGCACCCAGGAAATCGCCGTTAACGCCTTCCACGGTGTAGACAAGATAGTACAGCGGGATCAGGGCCACAAAGACCACGCCCACGGCCAGGACAACGCCCAGGGCGGAGGTAAGCAGCAGACCGGCCGCCAGGGTAAAGAGCACGGCAAAGAGCATGGAAGCGGGACCGGCACCGTCCATGAACCGTTGGCCCAGTCCCGGCCGCGCCAGGCTGCGAACCACGAAGCCCAGCACCACGGCCGCACCGCGTCCGGCCACAAAGCACCAGACCATGCCGCCGAACAGGTCGGCGCGCAGCAGTTCCGAAAACAGCACCACCTGTCCGCCCAGGGCCAGAATCATGGACACAGCTCCGAAGGCACCGATACGGCTGTCTTTGACGATACTCCAGAAGCGTTCGGTTTCCGTGTGCGAGGCGCACCCGTCGGCCACGTCGGAAAGTCCGTCCAGATGCAGGCCGCGGGTCAGATAGAGATTGAGGCACACCGCCACCCAGGCTTGAACCAAGGGCCGTCCTTCGAAGAGTCCGAGCCACCAAAACGGTGCCACAACCGCCAGGCCCAATACCAATCCCACCGCCGGCAACCAGCGCATGCAGGAGGAGATGGCCGTATGGTCCACCAGCTTTGCCGGAGCCAACCGGGTCAGGAAACCAAGGGCGGTAAGGAGTTGTTTGATGGGGTTCATGCGAAATTCCTTTTGGTTGGTTTGTTGCAACAAAAAACGGAAACGCGGCGCATCACCTGCCTGACCGGTTTTAGCCGTCACCCAGGGTCAGGCTCACGGTATGGCCGACCTGACAGCCCATGAGCCGTGCTGCGGATCCCTGGTTCACGGCCAGTTCCAGTAATCCCTGACTGCCCTCGAGCATGCCCACCTCGCGATCCCGCAAGTCGGCGTAGGTCCGCACGGCCCGGGGAAATGCCGGAACGCCCCGATGCTGGCCCGATCCGATCAGAGCGTGGAACAAGGCTCCGGGTTGCAGATTGAGCACCACATTGCCGAAGCGGTCCACATGCAACACATGGGCGGTTACGCGTTGCCCCTGGTCCTCGGGCGTGAGCGGTCGCGGCGAGGTTGCAGGGTGGCGAACAAGATCCTGCACGGCCACCTGTTCCCCCAGGTCGGCGGGCAGTGCGCCCTTGGCGAGATCTGCGGTCAGCGGGGCAAAAACGTCCCGGCCATGGAATGTGGCGGAAACGCGTTCATGGTCATAGGTCACGGAAACGATTTCAGGGGTTCGTTGGCCAAGGGCGCGCGGACAAAGCAGCAAGCCGAGCAGTCCGTTGTCCGGGGCCACAAAGAGCTGGTCCTCCAGCCGCGCTACAACGATACGCCGATCCGTGCCTACGCCCGGGTCCACCACGGCCAGAAAGACAGTGCTTTCAGGAAAGTGCCGCGCTCCGGCGGCCAAAAAAAATGCGGCCTGCCCCACCTGAAACGGGGCCACGGCATGGGTGAGGTCCAGCACGCGGCTTTCCGGCGCGAGCCGGGCCAGCACCCCTTTGACCTGCCCCACATAGGGGTCGTCCAGTCCAAAATCCGTCAACAGTGCAATGGGTCTGGCCATGGCGTGCTCCTCGCTGGTCAATACACCTTGCGGCTTGAAAAGCCTTTGCCCAGTACGTTGTATCCTGAACCGATGATCAAAAAGGCGTCCGGATCATGGGAATAGACAATTTCCTCCAACCGCTTGAGCTGGATGTTGTTGACCATGACCATAATCACTTGCTTGCGTTTGCCGGAAAATCCGCCCCGGCCTTCCAGGTATGTCGCGCCCCGGTGCAGCTTGTCGAGTACGTCCCGCATGACCGCTTCCGTATTTTGGGCAATGACCAGCGCCATTTTTCGCTCGCTGAACACATTCAGGCTGTAGTCCACCACCGCGCCAGTTACAAAGGTCATGGCCAGGGAGTAGAGCATCAGCTCCAGATCCAGAAATCCGAATCCGGCAGCGAACACGGCCAGATCCACAAGAAAACGGAATTTTCCGATGTTGATGTTGTAGCGTTTGTTGGCGATGACGGCGAGGATGTCGGTTCCGCCGGTGGAGCCGAGGGAACGCAGGGCCATGCCCGCGCCCAGGCCGATGAATACGCCGCAGGTGAACACGGCCAGCCAGGTGTCCTGGATGTCCAGGCATTGGGGCATGAAGTCCACGAACAAGCCCACCGCGGCCATGCCGTAGATGCTGTACAAAAAGAACCGGCGGCTCACCAGCCACCAGGCCAGGGTAAAGATGGGCAGGTTCAGCAGCCAGAACCATTGCCCCGGCTCTAGGCCGCCCACCACGTAATAGACCAGCAGGGCCACGCCGGACATGCCTCCGGTAAGGAAACCGTGCGGGATGGCCACGGCCTTGATGCCGAAGCCGATCAGCGCCGATCCCAGGGTGATCAACATCAGATTGTAGGGAATGGAAAACCCGCGCCCGCGCAACCGGGACCGCACATCCATCTGCTTGCTCATACCGCCTCCGCCCGAGGTTGTAGCCTCTTTTTGCCGACCTGCAAACCCGTGGGCATGGCCGGATCGTGACGATAGGTGAAATGTTTTCCCGGTTCCATCAGTGCGGATGGCAAGGGGAGGGCCGTTCCGCCCGGCTGCGGGCAGGCGCAAAGAGCCATGGATTATGCCGATGGGGAAGATTGATAATGTCTATCAAAAAAGGATAACATTATGCGAAAAGTGAGCAGGGAAGACGCGGGCCGGATGAAGCGGTTATTCGGCTGCCCGGCCCAGATTGATATGGAAGGCAAGGGCGTAGAAATGGTGGATGAAATCCACATATTCAAGGGGGATATGGTCAGGGACGTCAATGCGCGAAGGTGCGTAGTTGATGATCCCTTTGATGCCTGCCTCCACCAGATAGTTGGCGGCGCGTTGGGCGCGTTCGGGTGGTGTGGTGATGATGCCAATTTCCAGTTTCTGTTCGGAGACGAGGTTCCGGGTCTTGCGTGTGCAGATGACCTCCAGCCCTTCCACGATCTCTCCGATCTTGTAAGGGTCGCAATCAAAGGCGACTTTGATGTTGAAGCCCTTGCTTTTGAACTCGCCGTGGCGCAGCAGGGCACGGCCGAGATTGCCCACGCCCACGATGCAGCAATTCCAGATGCGGTCCACACCCAGGGATTGCTTGATGGAGGTAATCAGCTCCTGCACGTAGTAGCCGACGCCGCGCACGCCGAACTCTCCAAAATACGCAAGATCCTTTCGAATCTGGGAGGAGTTTACGGAGCATGCCTGGGCCAGATTCTCTGAGGAGATGACATCCGTGCCTTCACTCTTGAGCCGTTCCAGAACTTGGATATAGACAGCGAGACGGCCGATGGTGGCCTTGGGAATATGTTCACTTTTCAATGACTTGCGCCCCATGTGCTGACTTTTATTGTGAAATTAGTAACAAGAGTTATTCTAAAAAAGGAGGCCGGAGCCTCCCTTTTTATCAAACCTTGCTACATCGAATTAGCCGACCATCGGGTTGGCGAAGAGCAGGATCAGGTTCACAACCAGGGCGTAAATGGCCAGAGACTCAACAAAGGCCAGACCCAGGATCAGGGTCACGGTGATCTTACCGGAAGCCTCGGGGTTGCGGGCGGTGCCTTCGCAAGCGGCCTTCAGGCCCAGACCCTGACCGATGCCGCAGAGACCGGCGGCGATGCCCATGCCGAGGGCGGTGGCGTAAGCGATGGAGCTGGCAACGCCAGCGTCGGCGGCGAACGCCATGGAAGCGGTGAGAACCATAGCCATGGTAGCAAACAGGACTTTCACGAGTTTCATTTCACGTCCTCCTCAAATAGGTACGTTATGTAGTTTGGTCGAAGACCATTTCCCCAAAATTACGAGCCGTCGCCTCAGTGGGCGTGCTCAACAGCGCCCTTCAGGTAGATCATGGTGAGCATGAAGAAGATCACCGCCTGAATGGACTTAGCCAGGATAAACAGGAAGTACATGGGCAGGGTGGAGACCACCGGAGCCAACGTAAAGAGCAGCACCAGAACGATTTCCTCACCGCGGATGTTGCCGAGCAGACGCAGAGTAAGCGAAAGCGGGCGGGCGCAGTGGGAGATGAGTTCGAGTACGAGCATCAACGGAGCCAGCACGGGCATGGGTCCGAGGAAGTGCTTGATGTATCCGGCCTTCCAGGTTTTGATGCCGACGTAGTTGTAATAAAGAAAGACAAAGATCGCCATTGCCGCGTTGGTGTTGACGTTCGCGGTAGGCGCGTCACATCCGGGGATGAGACCCAGATAGTTCATGGTCAGCACGAACAGGAAGATGGAGACCAGGATGGGCATGAACTGCCGTCCCTTTTCTCCGATGTTGGCCACGACGAAGTCTTCCAGGCCACCAATAATAAGTTCAAAAAAGTTTTGCAGTCCGCCCGGAACAAGGGTCAGTTTCCGTCGAACCAGAAGCCCGGCAATGACCAAGATCGCCATTGCCAACCACGTAAACCACACATGCGTCGGCACGGGGTAGAGCATGGGGTCCAATGGGCTGCCTGCTGCAACCGTGGGATCCGCCCCGAGCGCGATGTTGAGTTCCCTGAAGATAATCAGGGGATGCGGCAAACCACCTGCCATAGTCCTTACGCCTCCTTCGCTTTTTGCATGTAATTGGCAGTACCCCAGGTAATAGCGTTGACCACCACCGTGGAAAGCCCCACCAACAATCCGGACACAGAGGCATCGAGCCACGCGATGAGCGCGAACAGGGCCAGTCCGGTCAGTGCCATTCGGCCATAGAAAAGAATCAGCAGCGCGGTCACCGCCCCTTTTTGGGCGGAGACGAGCTTTTGCCCGGCTTTGGCCATCCACCAGAAGTTCACGGTCATCAACAGGCACCCGGCCGCAAAGGACCAGCCCCAGACCGAGAACAAGGTCAGGCCGTTGACGGTGAGGATGGAGAGCGTGGCCAGCACAAGCTGGTTGCGCACCATGGCGCGCACCTGCGGATGCGTGAATCCGCGCTTGTAGAGCATGGCCTCGAGTTTACGAAACATTGTTCCCATCCCCGTCTTTGTCTTTCGGCTCTTTGTCCTGTCCGCGCCTCCCGCGCGCGTCCAGTTCCGCGTCGGCCTTTTGGATGCGTTGCACTTCGTACACCACGTTGCGGAAGCCCGCCACGATGCCGAAGAGCAACATCACCAGCAGCAGCCAGGGCTTGGTTCCCAGCCACTTATCCAGATACCAGCCTATGGCCAAGCCCACGAAGGTGGAGCAGACCAGATGCAGGCCGATGGTTCCGGCGGTGGAAAGCTGGTCCAGCAGCTCCCGGTGCCTGTCACCCTTGAAAAAGGCCATTTCAATCCTTGTGTTTTTGTTTGCACCGCCGCACCGCTATACATCAGCCCGGCAACTCGTGCAATCCTTCACAAGTGACCTGCCACATAGCACAGCCCTCGGCGGCCAGTCAACGCAAGATTGCCGAAAAAGCGTGATTCTCCTGGGAAAAAACCGCGTTCGACAGAGGGGTTTTCCATGCTGGCCAAGTGTTTTTAGCCCATGGAAAAAGCATCTTGCAGCGAGACACAGGGGTGAAATCTGCCCGATACCGGGGCGTGAAGCAAGCCCGATTTTTTTCGGGCGGCCCTGCTTGTGAAACGAAGAACACGTACCAGGACCGCGATATCCTCCATGGCCCGCATCCACCGTCTTTACGACCGTGCCGGAGTGTGCCACATTCCGCCCAGCACGGGCCGGGAATGCCCGAATCCAACGGAGGAAGCAGATCAGCCATGCGCGACATCATACTTATACACATCACCGGCGGGGACAAACCCGGCGTCACGGCAGAACTGAGCCAGGTGCTGGCCGAGTACGGCGTGGATATCCTCGACATCGGCCAGGTGGTGATTCACAATTTTTTGACCCTGGGCATTTTGATCCGCATTCCGCCCGAGGCCGAGGCCGCGCCCATCGTCAAGGACATCCTGTTCAAGGCGCACGAGATGGGCGTTTCCCTGCGGCTCCATCCATTGGAAGAGGACAAATACGAATCCTGGGTCCAGGCCCAGGGTAAGGCGCGCCACATTGTCACGCTTTTGGGCCGCCGCATCACTGCGGTGCATCTCCAGGCCGTGACCAGTGCTCTGTCCGGCAACGGTCTGAACATCGACACCATCCACCGGCTTTCGGGTCGGGTTCCCGTCACCGGGGAGTTGCCCCGCCAGGCCTGCGTGGAATTCACCGTGCGCGGCACTCCCGACGACAACGAGGCGCTACGGCAGTCTTTTTTGGATATTTCCGCCCGCCTTGGCGTGGACATCGCCTACCAGGAGGACAACGTGTTCCGCCGCAACCGGCGGCTTGTGGCCTTTGATATGGACTCCACCCTGATCCAGGCCGAGGTCATCGACGAACTGGCGGACCGGGCCGGCGTCGGCGAACAGGTGGCCGCCATCACGGAAGCGGCCATGCGTGGGGAGCTGGATTTTCAACAAAGCCTGCGCAAGCGGTTGGCCCTGCTCAAGGGGCTGGACGCCTCGGTGCTGGAGGATGTGGCCGCAAAGCTGCCCCTATCCGAAGGCGCGGAGCGGCTCATCTCGAATCTGCGGCGCGTGGGGTATAAGATCGCTATTTTGTCCGGCGGATTCACGTTTTTCGGCGAGCGGCTGGCCGAACGGCTGGGCATCGATTACGTGCATGCCAACGAACTGGAGATCGTGGACGGCAAGCTCACGGGCAACGTGGTGGGCGAGATCGTGGACGGCGCGCGCAAGGCCGAACTGCTCCGCACCATCGCGACGAAGGAGGGCATCAGCCTGCAACAGGTCATTGCCGTGGGGGACGGTGCCAACGATTTGCCCATGCTCGGACTGGCCGGACTCGGCGTGGCCTTCCACGCCAAGCCCAAGGTCAAAAAAGGCGCGGGACACGCCATTTCCACCATGGGACTGGATTCCATCCTCTACCTCATCGGCGTGCGCGACCGCGAAGCCCTGCCCGGAGATTGATCTTCGGCATTTTGCAAAGGCCGCACCTCCCCACCTTCGTGTTATAAAAATCCCGAAATCTTCCGGGGGGCAGTGGATATCCTTGCCAGTATAAACAGTGTTTCAGTAGCATGGGCAATCGAATTTTCCTTTCAGCAAGGAGTCGCCGAATGCCTGACTGCGAACTGTTGGACCAGTGCGGATTTTTTAAAAAATACAAGGATACGAAGAAGCTCGCCTGCTCGGGGTTCATCAAGCAGTATTGCAAGGGACCGTTGCAGGCGCAGTGTATGCGCAAGGCGTATCGTCAGGAGCACGGCAAGCCGCCGTCCGACGACATGATGCCTCCGGGCGGCATGGTCTCCGCCTAAGCAAATGTAAAAATAACGCGTCCCCGGAAGCGTTTTCGGCCTCGGGGACGCGTCATTGAGAGGAAAAATTACAGTACGGCGTTTTTGTCAAAGGCCGGATCCGCCAACTCGTCTTCTATGGCGTCCGCATCATCGGCATTGAGCCGCACAATTTGGAGCAAATGCGTAAAGCTTTGATCATCCATGGCCTGAAACTCAATGGCCAGACCATGATCCGTGGCCCGGGCCACGCGTGCATCCATGGAAAGCCGAAGTCCCGGCCCAAGCCCGAGGCGCAGTTCGCAAGGCGTGCCTTCCGTGAATTCCTTGTCGCAGGACAGCAGCGCCCCCTTGAGGCTCACGTCCCGCGTGCGGACCGGCACAGCCTTTCCGTCCACTACCAGCGATGCTTCAAATCCCGCCTTAACGCGACTGCGACGGCGCTTGTCCTCACTCATAGTTCCTCCGCGGGTCGTTTGTTCCCAACGCTTCAGCATGGATCATCCGGTATCATATCATAGGAGCGTCATCACCCACAAGCGCAACGCGGCCCGCCTTTGCCGGAGCACGCCGCAGCGTTGATAAAATCGCGACAAAGGGTGCGTCCCGGTTTGAGAGCCTGCGAGAAATGGGGTAGGTTCTGCCTGTTCGCAACGCAATCAACCTTTTGTAAGGAGCTTTTGTTATGAGTCTCATTTCTGCGATTTGGGCCAGGGAAATCCTGGATTCCCGCGGCAACCCCACCGTCGAGGTGGAAGTGGTCTACGAATCCGGCGCTTCGGGTCGGGCGGCCGTGCCTTCGGGCGCGTCCACAGGCTCCCGCGAAGCTCTGGAGCTGCGCGACGGCGATAAAAACCGTTTCGGCGGCAAAGGTGTGACCCAGGCCGTGCAAAACGTGCAGGAAGAGCTGGCCAGCATCGTCATCGGCATGGACGGCCTGCGCCAGGTCACCCTGGATAACGAAATGCTCGAATTCGACGGCACCGAGAACAAATCCCGCCTGGGCGCCAACGCCATCCTGGGCGTGTCCATGGCCAATGCCCGAGCCGCCGCCAATTTCCTGGGCCTGCCCCTGTACCAATATCTGGGCGGGGTCAACGCCAAGCTCCTGCCCGTCCCCATGATGAACATCATCAACGGTGGGCAGCACGCGCCCAACAATCTGGACATCCAGGAATTCATGATCATGCCCCTGGGCGCGGAAACCTTTGCGGACGCGCTGCGCATGGGTGCGGAGACCTTTCACGCCCTGAAGTCCATCCTGAGCAAGGACGGCCATGTCACCAGCGTGGGGGACGAAGGTGGGTTCGCGCCGAACCTCCAGTCCCATGCCGAGGCCTTTGAATACATCACCCGGGCCATTGAGGCCGCCGGGTATGAGCCGGGCAGACAAATCGCCCTGGCCATTGACGCGGCCGCCAGCGAATTTTTCGATAAGGACAAAAACCGCTACGTGCTTGCGGGAGAGAATCTGGAACTGACCTCCTCGGAGCTGACCGCGTTCTACGAGGATCTGGCCGGGCGCTTCCCCCTCATCTCCATCGAAGACGGTCTGGCCGAAGGCGATTGGGAAGGCTGGGAGGAACACACCGCCCGCCTGGGCGACCGTATCCAGCTGGTGGGCGACGACGTGTTCGTGACCAACCCGGACATCCTGGCCGAGGGCATTGACCGGGGCGTGGCCAACTCCATCCTCATCAAGCTGAACCAGATCGGCTCGCTCACGGAAACCCTGGACACCATCGAACTGGCCAAACAGGCCGGATACACCACTGTGGTTTCCCACCGCTCGGGCGAGACCGAGGACGCCTTTATCGCGGATCTGGCCGTGGCCGTGAACGCCGGGCAGATCAAGACCGGCTCCCTGTGCCGCTCGGACCGTCTGGCCAAATACAACCAGCTCCTGCGCATCGAAGAGGAGCTGGACGAGGACGGCATCTACTACGGACCCATTCTTGCCGAATCCTGGTTCGGCGAAGACTAAACCGATGACCGATGCGGGGGCGCTCAACAGGGCGTCCCCGTTTGATTTTTTTCGAAAAGGACGATGAATGACAACCATACTTGATGGAAAACAAACCGCTGCCACCATCCGCGCCGAGGTGCGCGAGGAAGTGGCCGCACTCCAGGCCGAACATGGCCGCGCTCCCGGGCTGGCCGTGATCCTGGTGGGCGAGGATCCCGCCTCCCAGGTCTACGTGCGCAACAAGGAACGCGCCTGCGCCGAGGCGGGTGTGGTCTCCATGCCGCACAAGCTGGCCGCGGACACGGATCAACCGACCCTGGAACAGCTCATCCGCGACCTCAATGCGGATCCGGCCGTGGACGGCATCCTGCTCCAGTTGCCCCTGCCCAAGGGGCTGGACTCCCAAAAACTTTTGGACATGATCGACCCGGACAAGGACGTGGACGGATTCCACCCCGTGAGCGTGGGACGGCTGGCCCTGGGCCTGCCGGGATTTCGCTCCTGCACGCCCGCCGGGGTCATGGAACTGCTCTCGCGCTACGACATTGACCCGGCCGGGAAAAAGGCCGTTATCGTGGGCCGTTCCAACATCGTGGGGAAACCCCTGGCCCTCTTGCTCATGCAGGGGTGGAAGGGCGGCAACGCCACGGTGGAGGTCTGCCACACCCGCACCCCGGATCTGAAGAAAGAGTGTCTGGACGCGGACATCGTCATTGCGGCCGTGGGCGTGCCCGGACTGGTTACCGGTGAGATGATCCGGCCCGGCGCCGTGGTGGTGGATGTGGGAATCAACCGCACGGACGAAGGCCTGCGCGGGGACGTGGACTTTGCATCGGCCAGGGAAAAGGCCTCGGCCATCACTCCGGTTCCCGGAGGCGTCGGTCCCATGACCATTGCCATGTTGTTGAAAAACACGATCCAGGCCTTCAAACTGCATCAGGGAATCGACTGATGCCGGTAATGGACGGCCTGTTCCGGTTCAGCCTGCTGCTCCTGTTCGTTCCCATACTGCTGGGGGCGATCCTGGGTTGCGGGTTGACCTGGGCAGGTCTCCGCCGCCGCATGGCCATGCGTTCCTGGCTTCCGGTGGAAGTGGCCATCCTTTCCGGTCGTGTGGAGGAACAGGAGCACCGGGGCTGGTATTTCATCAAAACCCGGACCTGGGATTTCGTCATTGACTACGAATATACTCACCAGGGCCAAACCCATCAGGCCGAGGCTCGTCTGCAAGCGGATGTTCCGGGCGGTCCGGAGCCGGATCCGCAGGTGCTCGACAATGCCGTGGCCCAGGCCCGACAACGGCTGCTGGACCGCCTCGCGGACCTGCGCGTCAACCCGGAGGATCCTTCGCAGACTGCCTGGACCACCGAGCCTGCGGGCCGCGCCACCCTGCGGCTGACGCTTTTCGGTCTGACCGCGCTCGCATCCCTGGCCGTGTTGATCTCGCTTTTTTCCAGCTGAACCCAACGCTGCGTATCACGCACAGGAGGCAACCACATGAGCAGGATTCTGATCACCGGAGCTACGGAAACCGTAGGGCGCACCGCCCTGGACATTCTCATGGAAAAAGGCGCGGACGTGGTGGCAGCGGCGCCGAACGAGGACAGCGCGGAGTCGTTGCGCCAAAGTGGAGCCGAAGTCCGCATCCTGGACCAGGACGACCCCGACAGCCTGGCCAAGGCCATGGAAGGAGTGGAGCGGTTGTTCCTGTTCCTGACGCTGCACCAGGACATGCGCGCACGCGGCTCCCGCTTGTTGCGCACGGCCAAGGAGGCCGGGGTTTCCTACGTGGTGCGCTCGTCCATCATCGGTGCGGACGCCAACGCCCATTATCAGCTCGGCAAGGTCCATGGCGGCGTGGACGGGGAAATTGAAGTGCTCGGGTTCGACTACGCTGTGCTGCGGCCTTCCACATGGATGCAAATTTATCTGCGCTATGCTCCGCTGCTCAAGGAAACCGGCGTGCTGCCCATGCCGGACGGCAAGGAGCGCACCGGGTTTGTGGACGCACGGGACGTGGGCGGCTGCGTGGCCGAAGCCCTGCTCCGACCTGAGGACTTCGCCGGCACAGTGAGCATGGTTACCGGCCCGGAAGCCCTGGACAACCACGAGGTGGCCGCCATCCTCAGCAAGGTCAGCGGACGGGAGATCACCTACCAGGGCGGGGATATCGAAGCCACGGGTCTGTATCTGGAATCCCTGGGCATTCCCGAGTGGGACATCCATATGATCCTGAGCCTGCACCGCTATGCCCGCAACGGGTACACCGGATTCCTGACCCAGGCCGTGGAACATTTCACTGGTCGGCCCGCAAAAACGTTCCAAGCCTTTGCCGAGGAACACGCCCACATCTGGAAATAACAGCGGGCAGTTACGACCCGGAGAGGCGGAGTTCCCCGGAACTTCGCCCTTTTTGTTTTGCGGGAAAGTTTACGACGTTCATCCCTGGTAAGTTGCCTGCGGTGTATGTATGACAAACCGACAAGCTGGTCCACACCTCTTACACACCGCCATGGAGCGGCATTGCGGCACCATGGTTTGGTCGGTCCGGCTGCATTTCCACGCACCGCATCCGGCGCATGCGCGGTTTTCTGCCTTGCCCTGGAAAATCGGCCCGGCTTTTGGCCCGGACCGCCTTCCCTCGACACGACGCCGCGCAATCCGGCCTTCCGGCAGAAGCTGTGAAGCCCGCGCCGACACCGGAGTTGTCTCGTGACCACATCGCAACGCGCGGACTTGGCCTGCGCCCTGTTCGCCACCATCTGCGTCACCGCGACCCTGTACGCGCCGCAGCCGCTCCTGCCCGTGCTGGCCCAGCAATACGGCCTGGGCAAGGCCACCGCTTCCCTGGCCGTGACCATGGCGTTACTGCCTCTGGCCCTGGCCCCGGTGGGCTACGGCATGTTGTTGGAATCACTGCCCGCCTGCCGCTTGGCGCGCTTGGCCATTGTGGGATTGGTGGCGGGGCATGCGGGCGTGTGCCTGGCGCCTTCCTGGGGGTGGCTCCTGGGAGCGCGTCTGTTGCAGGGGCTGATGGCTCCGGCCGCGCTTACATCCATGATGACCCTGGTGGCGGGCCGATGCGAGCCGTCCCGTCTGCGGCGGGTCATGTCCATGTATATCGCCACAACCATTATGGGCGGTTTTTCCGGCCGGTTTTTTGCCGGTCTGCTGGGCGGCCTGTTCACCTGGCGCGTTCCCTTCATGGTCTTGGGCGTGCTCCTGGTGCTGGCCTTTGTGCTGCTGCGCCGTCTGGACACCGAAGGAGCGACGGGATTTTCCCGGCCCGATTTCCGGCATGTGCGCGCGGCCCTGGCCAGGCCCGACTTCATTCTGGCTTACTGCATGATCTTTTGCGGATTCTTTTCTTTTACCGCTCTGCTGAACTATCTGCCCTTCCGTCTTGCCGAGCTGGCGGGCGGTGTCTTTCCCACCCAGACCGGCAGCATGTACATGGGCTATCTGGTGGGCATCAGCACATCGGTGGCGGCTCCGCGCATCATCTCCGCGCTCGGGGGCGAGACGCGCGCTTTTCTGGCTGGACTCGGCGTTATCGTCCTGGCTCTGGGCGCCTTTCTCAGCACCGAAACATGGGTGCTTTTCTCCGCTCTTTTCCCGTTTTGCGCTGGTTTCTTTCTCATGCAAACCGTGGGGCCGACCTTTGTGAACACCCGGGCCAAGGAGCACCGGGGCGTGGTCAACGGTCTATACATCTCCTTCTACTATGCGGGCGGCACCCTGGGATCCTTTGCTCCGGGGCTTGTGTACCACTCCTATGGCTGGAATGCGTTCCTGGGGCTGGTCCTGACCATGTTGCTTTTAGCGGCTTTTTTCGCGGTCAGGCTTTGCAGAACCACCCGGGCGTGATACGCTGGTGCTGATTTTTTTGCGCTTGCGGCGCGATTTCGGGAGGGCACCCCAACGAGACCGGCCCGCGTTTTCCGGGTTTGAAAAAACGGAAAAACACGCGGGCCGCTTTGTGCGCTGGTTGTCGCGCCTGGATCCGGCAAAAGAAAAGGCGCCCCGGAAAAAAGGAGCGCCTCCCCAATGATGCCGAAGGCGATTTAGCCCATTTCGTGAATCAGATCCTTGGTTTCGCGGAAAAAGTCCATCAATTCATCATGGCTGGCCACTGCGCCGTTGGTGTTCAGGTGTAACAACACGGCCAGGTCCACCCCGCGTCGCGTGGTGTGTTTGGCAAATCCCAGTTCCCTGCGGTTGTTTCCCGCGGCCCGGATGCGCAGGGTCCAGGTCTTTTCCACGCCATTCCAGGAAGTATGCACAGGGCCGGATTCCCGCTCCATACGAACCAGGAATTTGGTGAAATCCTCCAAGGAGAGCCGCCCGGGCAACCCCAGGAACTCTCCTTGTTCGGATCGGATGGCCACGGGCATTTCCAAAAACTCCTGCGGGGGCTGCGTGGCCACGCTGGAACGGGCCGCGTTCGGCAATGACGACGGCCGTTGCCCGGTATCCTGCGTGTCCGCTGTTTCGGGCGAACGGATTCCTTCCGCTTCATCCGCATCGTCGGCGTTTTCCAAAGAGTAGCGCTCCACTCCGTGCCGACCGCGTACGTTCACGATTTTGGTGGCCCGAACCCGGCGTTCTCCGGTGACTGCTTCCCCTGCATCCTCGGAGTGTTCGGGCTGTTCGTCCGGGGCGTCCAGTTCGGAAGGCGTTGCGCCGGAAGAGGTTTCCAAGGCCTCGGAGTCGGGCTTTGCGGCAGAGCCGGACGGCGGAACATCCTCGCCTTGCATGCCCGCGGCCAGACGTCCCAATAACTCCTGACTGCCCGCTTCGGCCTCCAGCAATCCTTGCAACGCATCCTCCAGCTTGGACAGCCGCGTTTCCGCCCGGGCCTGCGCCGTGGCCAGCTGCGCCATGCCCTGCATCATCTGTCCCGCAGTCTTGAAAAATTTTTCCAAATACTCCGGTGAAACATCCGCTCCCTTTGGCATGGTCCCTGCCGCCTCCGGGGATGGCTCCCGGGAACCGCCCTCAGGCCGGAACCCCGCCTTGCGCAGCCGCTTTTCCGTTTCCGTGACGGAAAGCCCCTGTTCAAAGCATTCCCGAATCTTGCGGCACACGTCCAATGCCCGTGGCTGGAAGCGTATGGGCTTGCCGTACCCGGCCACCGGAATGAATCCCGGAAACTTGCGACGGTAACTTTTTACCGTGGTGACGGAAACACCCAGCGCCTCGCCCAGATCCTTATGCGTCAGGGTCTGCTGTGCCATTTTGCGAACTCCTCACGGCCCGGCCTGCGGCGCGAAATCTGTTCGTCACCGATCGTCACCGCGTCGTTGCTTGAAATCATTCGATCAATAACTGACCGATAGACACATCGGAAAGGGAAGTCAAGGTCGGCTGCAAAGAGAACAAGGAGAAAAGCATGCCTTCGGCGACCAGGAGGCCCGCGGCCCCCTGGACCCCCGTTTACCGGTCTCGCGCTGCGCGCGGCCGGGGGCGTGCGGCGGGAAAGAGTCCGGGGAGTGGCAAGGCGGAGCAGCGCGGCGGCGCGATCTCATGTTGCCGCGATTTCCGGGATGGCTGCGCCCTCCCGAAACTCGCGGCAACGGTGCGCCCCAAAGCAAATGAACGGCTTCGGCCGTTCTTTTGCTTTGGGAGGGGGGGAAGGGGGAGATGAAACAAAACAAAAAATAGTTGCCCGCGACAGGCCGCAGGCCTGGAGCTAGGAAAAGTCTTTGGAAAGGGGGTCCAGGGGGAAGAACCTTTCTTCAGAAAGGTTTTCCCCCTGGTCGCCGAAGGC